>CAMEPL010000036.1 GCA_945931665.1 uncultured Clostridium sp.
GTATTTATATTTTTAATAAGTTTATCCAAATCATAATTATAAACCCATGCATCTCTACTACTAACAGTTCCAATAACATAATTGGTAAAAACCGATTTTGTTGATAAATCACATTTTTCCTTTGGTGCTAATGGATATAAATGTTTAAATAATTTATTTCCTTTATTAATCCAGTTATTACTTTTATCAGGTACAATTTTTTTCCAATCTATATTAGAAATATCTTTTTTTTCTGAAATAATAGATAATTTATCCTCTCTACTTAAATAATCACCTATATCATAATAATGAATATATCCATCATTTTTTCTATTTGGATTTTTAACTAAACAAGTTATTGCTACTGGTGTTCTACTTCCACTTCCAAATATTTTCCCACCTTCTTTTTTAGAGTCTTCCCCTGACATTCTTTGATTTCCTCTAAGATTAAATATATAAATAGATGTAAATTCATAAATGATACATTTTCTAAATCCACTCATGGTATTACTATCGATGAAAGATGCATTTGATATAAAAGAAACTATACCTTTGTCTAATATTCTATCACTAGCCCATCTAAAGGCTCTTATATAAGAATCATATAAATTTCTGCGAAGAGACGTATTTGAATACTTTACATAAGTTTCACTTATCTGTTTATCTAATTTAGGATACTTAAGATTCTTAGCATCATCATCTTGATTTTTCTGTCCCACAGAATATGGTGGATTCCCTATTATTACAGTAATAGGTAATTCTTTTTGCTTTTTAGCTCTTTCACTATTCTCTGGTAATATATCCATTTGAATTTCATTAGATTTTTCTTCTTTCCATTCTTCATATAATTGAAATGTATCTGTCAAAACAATTCCTTCAAACGGAATATATCCACCTGTTTCCATTAAATCATGAAATACTTCTTCTATATTTATAGCTGCTATATAATATGCTAATAAGATTATTTCATTAGCATGAATTTCATTTGTGTACTTATATAATAAATCTTCTTTTTTTATAATACCACTCTGAAGTAATCTTACAATAAATGTACCTGTACCTGTAAATCCATCCATAATATGTATCCCCTTATCAGATAAACTCTTATTAAACTCCTTATTTAATATAGCTTCTACACTATTTATAATAAAATCTACACATTCTGTAGGTGTATAAACAATTCCTAACTTTTCAACTTCCTTAGGAAGTGCAACTTTAAAGAATTTATCATACAGTTCTATAATTATCTTTTGCTTACCATCAACATTGTCAATTCCTTTTGCTCTTTTTCTTACACTATTATAAAAATTTTGTAATTTTTCCCTTTCTTCATCTAATGACTGTTTATCTAAAATTTCCATCATACCTTGCATTGTTTGAGAAACTGGATTATTTTTTACAAATTCATACCCTTCAAATAATGCATCAAATACAGGTTTAGTAATTAAATGTTGGGCTAACATTTCTATAGCATCATCTCGAGTGATAGAATCATTTAAATTATGTTTTAAACCATTGACAAAATCATCAAATATTTTATTAATCTCAAAATTATCTTTTTCTAACAACATATTTATTCGTTCTATATGTGTCTGTGCAATTTTGGCAACATCTTTTGCCCATGACTCCCAATACATACGCCATCCAACTTTTTTAACTATTTTTGCATAAATACTATCTTTCCAAGCTTGTAGATTATCCAAATCAAACATTATTTGTTTACATTTATTAGATTTATCTTTAATATCTAGACTATTATCATCTTGATTTTCACCAATTCCTATAATATCAATTTGTAGCGGTTTTCTTTTATTTAGCTCTATTTTATTAATAATATTATTAAATCTATCATCATGTGCTCTTAATGCTTGCAAAACAGACCATATTATTTTATATTTCTCATTATTATCTAAAGCATCTTCAGGATTCTCATTTGCAGAAACCCCTATTGGTAACATTATGTAACCATACTTTTTATTATTTGATTTTCTCATTACTCTCCCAACAGATTGAATAATATCAACCATACTACTACGTGGATTTAAAAAAATAACAGCATCTAATGCTGGAACATCAACTCCTTCAGATAAACAGCGTGCATTTGTTAATATACGACAAGTACCATCTTCTATATCTTCTTTTAACCAATTAATTTTTTCTTTTTTTTGTAATGCATTGTATGAACCGTCTATATGATCTATCTCAATATTAACAAGTTTTTTGTCTTCATTATAATATTTTTCATTTATATGATTCTGTATAGAATTAAACAATTCTACTACTGCTTTAGAATCTTTAATTCTATTACAAAAAGCAACAGCCCTTTTCATAGGTATTGGATCTATATCAAAACTGTTATCTTCATTATTTATACTTTTTTTAGATAATCCATTCCAACATCCCATAATTTTAACTGAATCATCTAATTTCATCTCATGATTTTCATCTGTTAATAAATCTTGCAACTCCTTTTTCACATATTCTTCATCTATAGCAAGAACTAAAACTTTATAATCTGCTAATAATCCTTTTTCTACAGACTGACTAAATGTTAAATTATGAAAAACTGGTCCAAATATTTCTTCATTATCCATCGAACATAAAACTGCATTTACCTCTTGTGCCTTATTTTTCACATTGTTGTCATATATTCTAGGAGTTGCTGTCATATACAATCTTTTATCTGCTTTTATAAAACTATTATCATGCACTTTTATAAAGTAACTTTCATCTTCATCATTTAATTTTACACCAGTTGTTCTATGAGCTTCATCACAAATAACAAGATCAAATTTAAATCCTGTTTGAGCTTGTAATTTTGAAACAACATCTATTGATTGATATGTAGAGAAAATTATATTCAAATCTCTTTTTTGCACTTTAGTATGCTTTACCCAATCACATAATCTATCGATATTTGTAGTAGATGGAATTTTTAAATCAATAAAATCATCTCCTTTAGAAGCCTTATTATCACTACATACAACTAATGCATTATATGTATAGCTACATTGAGATGTCCATTCAGTCATAGTTTGGTTAATTAATGCAATAGAAGGAACTAAAAATAATATATTTCCGTTTCCACTTAATACTTCTTCAGAAGCTCTTAAACTTGTAAAAGTCTTTCCTGTACCACAAGCCATAATTAATTTTCCTCTATCATTAAGCTCAAACCCTTTTTTTATATCATTAATAGCCTCTATCTGATGCGGTCTAGGTGCATATTTTTTCTTTAATACTAACTTATTCTTAACAGAAAATTGCGACCAATCTATACTAGATTCTAATAAATCATTCATACCAATTCTTATAACTTCAGGACTTTGATTATATAAAACATCTTCAGCATTTTTTCCATATTTATCAGTAGTTGACACCAATATACGATAATTAAAAAATGTTTTTTTCTCTCCTATGTAAAAGGCTTTTGATGAGGTAGCTAAAAAAGTATCTACATCAGCTTTATTTATTGTATAACTTCTATCATAAAATTTACATTGAATAGCCCAATATTCATCTGTATATGTTTTTGCAACTAAATCAATTCCTGTATCACCTACATTAGTTCTATATGGAAAGTCACTCCACTTCCAAATATTTTCTATTTGTGATGAATATAATGGTTCTAACATAAAATAATTCAAAATAATATCTTCAAATTTTGTTCCTTTATCTCTCTGATTGTTAAATACGTTTCTAAACTCATCCAATAAATCTTCTAATTCCATAAAATCCCCCAATTTTATATTTTACAATTTTTACCTTCTTGCCTTATATAATAAATTATATTATACATTTTGAAAATTAAAAAATAAATTTCTTTTTCAATGTATATTTTTATCTATTCTATGGCAAATTCATAAAATCAGAACCACTCGTAAAACATATGGTATTCATTAATACAAAAAGGAGTGTTACAAAATAGTTTTTACCTATTTTGCAACACTCCCCCTTTTGCCCCTTTAAATGGTTTAATCTAAAAGAGTTGATTTAACTGTATTTTTTACTATTATTACACTTATATTGATGTAAAATTTAGCCTTAACATATTAATAACCTTTAAAATTTTTAACTCTAAACCTTTTACTTGTATTATTCCATAACCTAATATAGTATTTTAATTAGATTACATATCTTTATTATTTATATTAAACTTATATCTTTTACATAAAAATCATGTACTATTTAATACCCCCAACCCCCCTACTAAATATGATCTCAACGTAGTCTTTATATACTATAGACTTTTTATCTTTTTACAATAAACTCTATCATCGTTTAGATTGTTAGTAGATACTTTTATATTATATTATTAATACTAATCCAAATTATCTATTCGTAACACGACAATTCATATATTGCATGTCCCCATTTATCTTTTTTTTCAACTGGAATCATACATATATCCATTTTGTAAAATTCCATACTTAAATCTTCTTCATTATGATCTTTATATATATGCAATATAACCCATCTATTATTACATTCCTTATAAGCCCAAAAATCTTCTTTATTAAAGCCCTTCTTTTTCATTAAATCTCTAACATTTTTAATATATACTTGTCCCATAATTTATAATACCTCTCTGTAATTTTAATCTTACACTATTTTTTAACACTTCAACGCTTTAGATAATTTATATTCTCTAAAACCAAATACTTCATTAAAACTTTCAATATTTAGATATACTAATATAGTTTTAATTCTCTTGCATTATAAGTTATAACTTGAGAATTATTCATAATTAAAAAGAATATTATTTCTATTAATATAGGTATGACTAATTCATCAATTAAACTTCTAATACTATCCTCTAAATTATTATTTGTTAAATGAAATTCTGTTGCTTTATTATGTACTATACTATTTCTTAAACTATAAATAAAATTAGAAATCACTGATATTAAATTATTTTGGAGAGAAGTTTTAGTCTCAATATCATTAAGATTTTTTATATTATTTAGTTCATTATTAGATAAAAATCCTTTATTTGTTAAAAACAACCTTATATCTTCCAATTTTGATGTATTATTAGATTTAAAATCATCTATATAATCTTTCACTATTTTAATTAAAATTACACCATTACTATCAGTTTCCAATAAAGACTTCTTGAAAAATTTTTTTAATGCATCCTTTTCATTACTCTCTATATTACTATATAGTCTGTTAAATTCTCTAATTGTAAACATCTTTTTAGTATCATCTATTAATTCACAAAGTGGTATTCTAAACATAAAATTTTCTATTACTTGATACACCTTTAGATATTTATTTAAAATATTCTTTTCCTCATTAAATTCACTTAATATATAAAATATATCTGAAAATTGTACATATTGATCTATTAACTCAAAATTATTTTCATTTTTCAACTTAATTTCATATATTGACTTTTTAGACTCATGTATTATTTTACCTAGGTATATTTGAATCATATTTATGTAACTAAATATAGACTCTTTATCTTTATAATTAATACTAGTAAATATATATGTTAATCCTTCTAATTCATTTTTTAAGTCTAATTTATGTAAAATATCAATTAACAACTCCAATGATGTAATCTCACTTATTACCTGTTGGAATTCTTTTAAATCTGTTCCTTGTTCTTCAAATGATAAAACAACGATTATATTGTTTTCTTTTGGAGAAAAATATATGCTACGCATATTTAGCTCTTCCTTTCTTACCTTTGTCAAGTAAAATTTATCACTAGCATACTCATTGTCTATAATATCTTCAATAGGATTATCTAATAATTCATTTATTTTATTAATTAAATAAACAAAAATTTTAAAATTATAATCAATATATTTCAAATCTAGAATTCTTGACATTTGTGAAATAAGTAGACCTAATTCATTTAAATTTTCATACTTAGATGTATTCTCCTTTAATTTATTTATTACAAAAATCTCTTTTCTAATCCTAAGTTGTATTTCTAACAAATTATCAATCTTATCTTCGTCTAATTTTTCTATGTCTTTTATATTTGAAATTATCTCTCCAAAGTATTCAAGATTTTTTAATAAGGTATTATAGTACATCTCCATAACCTTCATTTATAATACCTCCTATTATTTACAATAAAACATATTACTTGTACCCCACTTATCTGTCAAAATAAGTATTAAAGAATTATAAATACTATTCTTTGTTGCACTGCCTATGTTCACTTTTCCTAAATCTAAATTTTTTCTTTCTTTTTCATATTTATCTACATTAATTATTTTATCCTCTTCAACCAATGTTAAAAAATCTTCAAATAAATCTTTTATATCCTTTTGATATTTATAAACTCCTAGAGCCCCAAATATCGCTACTAAAACGGTTTCCCTTCCCATCCAATTAACGCCTTTACCTGGAAATTGTTGCTCAAGTAATATATCTAGTTTATATAAAAATTCTAACATTTCTTTTATAAACTCTAAATTAATAAACTTCAAGTTAACAACATCATTTTTATCATCTTTTATATCTAAAATTAGTTGTTTATTAATTGTTATTGGTTTTCCATATGAAAATGCTATAAGTGATGCTATTAAATTGCTAAAATGATACTGACCTATTTTTCTAGTTTTAATGAATTTAACACTTGAAATATCCTTTTCTCTTAATATTTTATAATTTTTATTCAAATTCCTTATATTGGGTAACAATCTAATAAAAAGCAGCTCAATTTGATGCTTATTACTAACTGACCTTTGCCCTGCATTTAATAATAGCATCTTTTCAACTTCATCATCAATGGATAAGCCACTCCAAACTTCTATCCATTGCTTTTGGGACATAAACTCTTTCTTAAATCTATCAACATTTCCTTTGTACTTATTGTATAAATTATTTTTAATTTCAAAGAATAACTTGATTGTTGAGTCAATTAATATTAAATCTTCCCCAACTTCTTTAGATAAAGATCTCTTTGTTGATTTTTCAAAATTATGCCCATGTTCTATCTTTTCTATTAATAAATTAAAAGTATCATATATAACTTTTAATCTATATGTTCTTTGTAATCCATCAAGTATTCTAAAATCATATAAACATTCTTTTCCTGGAAGTTCAGCTGAAATAGGTTTTTCTGAAACTAATGAAATACTTGGAATGTATTTTTTATTTATAACTGTATATATAAGCTCATCGAGATATGCATTATTTATTATTTCTCTTTGTATTCCATAGCTTTCAAAATCGTCAGGTAAGTTTTCTATATACTCCCTTAATGTAGTTTCACACAAAAAACAACTAATCTTATCATGATATTTATTTATTTCCGTAAATTTTGAATACAACTGTATTTCCATTACTACTCCTCCTGCTTTTTTATAGTGATTGTAAAATATATCATATGTAAAAAAAGATATACCAACATAAGTTATACGTTAATATACCTTTTCATAGTCTACTGGTGGAGATGAGGGGAGTCGAACCCCTGTCCGCAAGCCCATTCCTCGCTGCATCTACGTGTGTAGCCATCTGTATTAGTATCTCGCCTTTGATGTCGTCCAGTGGCAGACTACATCATCGGCCAGCCCCAATTAGTCCACTTCAGGTCGAGGCGCCCAAGAAGTAGTTCCCTGCATAGATGATGTCCAGTCTTAGCCGGCAGGAGGGCTAAGAGGGACAAGCAGCGGTTATTAAGCTGCTAAAGCGTAATTTTCGTTTGCGTTTATTTTAATTCCCCAGGTTTAACGTGATCTAGAGGAGTAACACGACACGCAGCCTCAAGTTCCAAACCCACGTCGAAACCTTTACACCCCCATGGATGTTTAGAGTCATTGAGACTTTTGCAAACTGTTATTTATTCCACCATATTCAGTTGTATATTTTAAATATTATTGTATTAATAATATAATACTTTTTAGTTAAAAAATCAATGAAATATTTTTCATTTGTTACATAATCATAGAAACATTATATATCTTGTCTTGTTTGACTTATATTAATATAACTTTTCTATTATTATGTTGTATAATTTCTTTAATATCTTCCTGACATTTCTCTTTCGATACGTCTTTGTGCGTCTTTTTTCGCCATGTCTTGACGTTTGTCATAAAGTTTTTTACCTTTTGCAAGTGCTAATTCTACTTTAACTTTACCGTTTTTAAGGTACATGTTAAGCGGAATTAATGAGTAACCTTTTATAGTTGTAGCCCCTATTAACTTTCTGATTTCAGATTTGTGAAGAAGGAGCTTTCTCGGTCTCATTGGGTCCAATTTGTAGAAAGAGTTTCCTTGTTCGTATGGGCTTATATGAACTTGTTTTAGGAAAACTTCAGAGTTATCCACAGATGCAAATCCGTCTTTAAGGTTTACTCTACCCATTCTAAGTGATTTAACTTCTGTTCCTTTTAATTCGATTCCACATTCGTATGTTTCTTCTATAAAATATTCATGTCTTGCTTTTTTGTTTGTCGCTAAATTTTTAGTTCCTGCCATACTTTCACCTTCTTTTTACTTATTTTAGACTGATTTATAATTTATCATAGTTTTCCAATTTCGTCAAGTTCCCTGAGATTTCCTCTAGGAATTTTTCAAAAATTTGCTTCTCTCAGAGATACCTTTGCTCAAAATTAGCATAAGAAAGGATGAATCATCCATAAGCATTTTCACCAATAATCCATCCAAATATACATCTATTTTTATATTCTCTTCATATGTTTTTCAAAAAAGTCGTCGATTAAATCGATAACCTCATCTTGCCAAAATCCCGGTCCGCAGTGGTCTTGTCCCATTATTTTATAAATTGTGCTGTCTTTGTGTTCTGCTAACAGTTTTTCATGTAGCATGGCGCTTTGTTCAAATGGAACGATTCTGTCTTTGCTTCCGTGGAAAATTATTATCGGCGGTATGTCCCTACCTTTTGTAATGTAATTTAGTACGTTTGCTTTTTGTGCTTTTTCTTCATTCTTTGTAACATCTACTTTTCCTATCAATATTCCGACTGGACTGTCTGGTACTGTGTAGTCGGCTGTTGTGGGTGCATCGTTCATTTTTGTGATGTCTGTCGGTCCATAAAAATCGACTATTCCGTTGACTTTGTCAGAATAATCGCCGTAGTCATCTGTGTCAAGGTCAGTTACACCACTTGTAATCCCAGTAATCAACGATATATGTGCCCCTGATGAATCCCCCCATAGGAATATGTTGTTTGGGTCTATTTTGTACTCTTCTGCGTTTTTTCTCAAAAATCTTATTGCTGTTTTTACATCTTGAACTTGTGCTGGGAAAGGCGCGTCTTCTGCTGATCTATATTGGACAATTGCCACGATGTATCCTTTGTCTGCTAATTTTGATAAGTTTCCAATGTTAAGATACAGCTTTTGTTTTATCCAACCTGACCCCTGTACAAAGACAACGCATGGTAATTTCTCCATATGTTCAACTGTGTAATAAGGCATCAAAAACTGCAATTTTAGTTGTTTTCCATCTCTTTCGATATAATTCACATACCTTTTGCAGACTACCGACGCAATATCATCGTCAAATTCTATTACGTTCATCCCCTTGGTAGTCGTATGTGATTCTGGAAATTCCTCATAACTGTACTGTACTGGTTCTACCATACTAATTCCTCCACTTCAATGTATTTTTAAAAATTTACACATTAAAAAAGGGACATTATAAAATATCACTGTCTATTTTATAATATCCCTTATATAAACTTTTATCAACTATTTTACGTTGTATCTTAGTAGCATTTTAGCCATTTTTAAGCAAATTTGCTTAAAACTAAATACTAATTCCAACCTATTATTCAGCGTCTTTTTCGTCAGATTCATTTACTTCTGCTAAGTTACCATCAACAACGCTGTCTACTAATCTGTTGTCTTCTTTAACAGATACAAGCTCGAAGTCAATTTCTCTAAAGTCTACATTTACTTTGCTGACTTTGATTCTAACTTGATCACCTATTCTAAATATTCTCTTCGTTCTTTCTCCTACTAATGAGTAGCTGCTTTCGATGTAGTTGTAATAATCGTCAGTCATATCGACCATTCTGATTAATCCTTCTACTGTGTTTTCTAACTCGACGAACATACCGAATGATGTAACACTTGATATTGTTCCGTCGAACTCTTGACCAATTCTCTCTTCCATATAAACAGCTTTGTAATAATCGTGAACATCTCTTTCTGCTAATTCAGCTTCTCTTTCTTGTTCTGAAGATTGGTTAGATGCGTACTCAACTATATTTGCAAGTTGTTCACTTCTCTTTGGAGTTAATTTGCCGTTTAGTTGTTCTTTTATAATTCTGTGTATTTGTAAGTCTGGGTATCTTCTTATTGGTGATGTAAAGTGGCTGTAGTATTGTGCCGCTAAACCGAAGTGACCCACACATTGTGGTGCGTATCTCGCTTGTCTCATACTTCTAAGCATTATTGTGCTTATTGCTTCTTCTTCTGGAGTTCCCTTTATTAAGTTTAAAACTCTTTGGATTTCTTTTGGATGGATTTGTTCTAAATCACCTTTTAAAGTATATCCAAATGTAGCTATGAATTTATTTAAAGTCTCCATTTTTTCCGCTGCAGGAATCTCATGTATTCTGTAGACGAATGGAGTTTGTAACCAGAAGAAATGCTCAGCTACTGTTTCATTAGTTACAAGCATGAATTCTTCTATCATTCTGTTTGATATTCTTCTCTCGTATGACTTGATGTCTGCTACTTTTCCTTCTGAATTTAATATTATTTTTGATTCAGGGAAATCAAAGTCGATTGAACCTCTTCTCTCTCTTCTCTTCATAAGAATTCTCGCTAATTTTTCAGCATTTTGGAACTCTTCTACTAAGTTTGAGAATGTCATTTTTAGTTTTTCATCGTCTTTTTCTAATATGTCAGACACTTCTGTATAAGTCATTCTCGCTTTTGAGTTTATGATTGACTCTGCTATATCGTATTTTATAACTTTTCCGTCAGCGTTTATCTCCATAAATACTGATAAAGTTAACTTATCTTCAAATGGATTTAAACTACATACTCCGTTTGAAAGTTGTTTTGGAAGCATTGGTATTACTTTATCAACTAGATAAACTGAAGTCGCTCTTTTTAATGCTTCTTTGTCTAGTTTTGAGCCTTCTCTAACATAGTGAGAAACATCGGCGATATGTACGCCTAATTTGTAGTTTCCGTTTGGTAACATTTCGATTGAAACAGCGTCGTCTAAGTCTTTCGCGTCTTCACCATCTATAGTAAATGTCTTTAAATCTCTTAAATCCATTCTTCTGTTTATTTCTTCTTGTGGTATTGGAACGATAACTCTGTCAGCTTCTTCTAATACTTTGTGTGGGAACTCTTCTGGTAGTCCATGTGCTCTTATTATTGAGTCGATTTCTACCCCACGTTCTCCTTTTTGACCTATAACTTCTATTATTTTACCTTCTGGTTTTCTTCCTTCTGTCGGCCATACTGTAATTTTGCAGACTACTTTGTCGTTGTCTTTCGCTCCTGAGAAGTATCTGCTTGGAATATATATATCTTGTGTAAATTTCTTGTCGTCTGGTATAACAAATCCGAAGTTTTTATTTGATAATTGGAAAAGACCTATAACAGTTTCGTTTTCTCTTTTTAATACTTTTACGATAGCTCCCTCAGCTCTTCTTCCTTCTTCCGCTGGTTTAACTATCTCAGCCATTACTCTATCTCCGTTCATTGCTCCATTTATATCGTCTGGACCTATAAATAAATCTTGTGTGAATTCCTCATCTGATTCAACAAATCCGAATCCTTTTCTATGAGATATGAATTTTCCAACAAAGTATCCCATAGCACTTGGTGCCATAACTCTTCCTTTTTTAGATATAATTAAGTATCCCTCATCTTGTAATTCCTCTAAAAAGTTGTTGAATAACGGCATCTCACATGAATGTATGTCAAATATTAATGCTAATTCTTCTTTTTTTAGGGGATTATATGCTTTTTCATTTATAAGACCTAATAATTTTTCTTTTATTTCCGGTGTCATTTGGAATCCTCCCTTTACTGTATTTCTTAAATTAATTCATTAAAAGTGTCTACTCTAATCTATATGTTGTAATTTTTAATTTATTTAGTTTTACACGTTATTTAGATGTTAAAGTTTTACTATCTTTCATTTCTAATATATTTATCTTCTATCTTCCAATTCTTTTCACTGTTTTATTAAAATTTATTTTTACCTATTTAATTTTAGATAATATTTATAGTTTTCCTATAAATAATTCTATTTATGTACTGGGTCACTTTTATATTTTAATGAATTTTAATCCAAATACTTATTATACTTTATTTGTAGAATATTTTATAGATTTAATAGGAGAATTTTTCTTTTTTTGTAAGCAATTGAAAAAATTCGCTTCGCTCATGGCGCCAACGACTTCGTCCGTTGCTTAGGTTGAGTAGTTCGGAAATTCTTTCCGTAAAATTGAAAAATCGGTGCGAGTTGGCACCGATTTCCTTAGTTCTGTTCAATTAAACAACTCTATACGTTATATTCCGTATATTTAAACCTGAGACCATCTTTTGTGAGTGTGTATTCGTCACAGTGTCATTATTGGCAAGTTGGTTAATTTTTATACTATATTAATTTTATATTGAGTTCTAAGTTGAGCTATGACTTAAGTAAAAATTTAATTAGCGAAATATTTATGTGACTTGTCTAGACTAATCTATCGTTAAATCCGAAGCTGTCTATTGTATGTATGATATGAAGTTTCATGGCAGTTTTGGCTCCTTCTGCATTTCTATCTTTCATAAACTCCATAATTAGCTTGTGATCTTTTAAAGTTAGTTCGGTTGCTTTTTCGTATTGTTTTGAAAGTTGGACGCCTTCGTTTATCGCCTTGCTGATAATCGGCACCAATTCTTTCATAAATGAGTTGCCGCTGGCTTTTGCAATAGCGTTATGAAACAGTTGTTCAGCATCTGTTCTATCTTCGTTGTTTAGTATTTTTTGCTCTACTATTTCACCATATTCTATTATTTTTTCGATTTCACTATCGCTCGCCCTCTTTGTCGCATAATATGCCCCCATTGGCTCTATTATCAACCTCATCTCCAACAAATCACCCAAGTCTGATGAATGTCCTTTTAAGTCTCCAAGTGTGAAACGGTCTATTTCATCATTTTTTACGAATGTTCCCTTTCCTCTTTTGATCTCGACTATATCTTCTAAGACAAGCTTTTTTATAGCTTCTCTCAAAGTTGTTCTGCTTATATTTAAAAGAGAAGATAATTCAGTTTCGTTAGGCAATTTGTCCCCTACTTTAAATTGTTTTTTTACTACTATCATATCCAAGATTTCATCAGCTGCTTGTTCTGATAGTGACTGTGATTTTTTATATTCCATATTTACACCCCTTGATTATATATCTAAGTTTCATCTTCATATATATGTCTGTATTTCCCTTTCTTAGTTTGCCCATTAAAGTGTTTTTTTATAATTTAACAGTTTCAGTACTTTTGAATTTTTATATGACTAAACCATTGACATCATATGTTAAATGTATTAGTATGATGTTATATCATTTATAGAAAAATAATACATTATAATATGGGGAATAGCAATAGTTTTAAAATAAAAAGTATTAATCTTTTAATTTAAAACTTAATTATAAAATTATTTTTCTTATTTTTCGTTTCAAATTTTTTAGCAATAAAATCAATAAATTATAAATTTTTATAGTAATTGAATATATTTTAAATCTTAGGGGGATAATAAAAATGAGAAGTGATGCAGTAAGAAAGGGGATGCAACAAGCACCTCATCGTTCATTATTTAATGCTTTAGGGCATACTGAAGAAGAAATGAGAAAGCCTTTAATAGGTATAGTAAGTTCATACAACGAAATAGTTCCAGGTCACATGAACCTAGACAAAATAGTAGAAGCTGTTAAGCTAGGTGTAGCTATGGCAGGGGGGACTCCTGTAGTATTCCCAGCAATCGCAGTTTGTGACGGTATAGCAATGGGACATATCGGTATGAAATACTCATTAGTTACAAGAGACTTAATAGCCGACTCAACTGAATGTATGGCTATGGCTCACCAATTTGACGGACTTGTTATGGTTCCTAACTGTGACAAAAACGTGCCTGGTTTATTAATGGCAGCTGCTAGAGTTAATATACCAACTATATTTGTAAGTGGTGGTCCAATGCTTGCAGGTCGTGTAAAAGGCGAAAAAAGAAGTCTATCAAGTATGTTCGAAGCAGTAGGTTCTTATGCTGCAGGAACTATGGATGAATCTGATGTTTTAGAATTTGAAAACAAAGTTTGTCCAACTTGCGGTTCATGTTCTGGTATGTACACTGCAAACAGTATGAACTGCTTAACAGAAGCTTTAGGAATGGGTCTTAAAGGAAATGGAACTATTCCTGCTGTATATTCAGAAAGAATAAAACTTGCTAAACATGCAGGTATGAAAGTTATGGAATTAGTTGAAAAAGACATAAAACCAAGAGATATAATGACTGAAAAAGCATTCCAAAACGCTTTAACAGTAGATATGGCGCTAGGTTGCTCAACTAACTCTATGTTACACTTACCAGCAATAGCAAACGAAGCTGGCATAGACTTAAACGTAGATATAGCTAATGAAATAAGTTCAAAAACTCCAAATCTTTGCCACTTAGCTCCAGCAGGCTACACATATATGGAAGATTTAAATGAAGCTGGCGGAGTTTACGCAGTTATGAACGAATTAAGCAAGAAAAATCTACTTAACTTAGATATAATGACTGTTACAGGAAAAACTGTAGGTGAAAATATCGCTAATTGTGTAAATAAAGATCCTGAAACAATAAGACCAATAGATAATCCATATTCAGAAACTGGCGGTATAGCTGTACTAAAAGGAAACTTAGCTCCTGATTCTGGTATAGTTAAACAATCTGCTGTTGTCCCTGAAATGTTAGTACACGAAGGTCCAGCAAGAGTATTTGACTGTGAAGAAGATGCTGTAGAAGCTATAAAAAGCGGTAAAATCGTAGCTGGCGATGTCGTCGTAATAAGATATGAAGGTCCAAAAGGCGGACCAGGTATGAGAGAAATGCTTAATCCAACTTCTGCAATAGCTGGAATGGGATTAGGTTCTAGTGTTGCTCTTATAACTGACGGTCGTTTCTCTGGTGCATCTAGAGGGGCATCAATAGGTCATGTTTCTCCAGAAGCTGCTGTTGGTGGTCCAATAGCTCTTGTTGAAGAAGGAGATTTAATAAAAATAAATATAAAAGAAAAAACTTTAGACTTTGTCATCTCAGACGAAGAATTGGAAAAGAGAAAATCTGATTGGACTCCAAGAGAACCAAAAGTAACAACTGGTTACTTGGCTAGATACGCTACTATGGTTACATCAGGTGACAAAGGCGCAGTATTAAAAACAAATAAATAATGGAAAATTTGGGTTCTTCTGTTTTTAATATGGGCTAAGTCAATTGACTTGGCCCTTTATTAACTTAATATTAAGGAGAGAATCTTATGGAAAATTTAATCTTATCATTTAATGTCGTAACTCCTTTATTCTTTATGATGGTTATAGGTTATTTCTTAAAACACTTTAAAATCCTTGACCAACATACATTAGATGTTATGAACAAAGTAGTATTTAAAATCTTTTTACCTGTACTTCTTTTTTATAACGTTTATACAACAGACTTAGGGACAGTATTCGACGGAAAATTAATTTTATTTGCTGTAACAGGTATACTTGTTTTATTTGTACTTTTAGTGTTCTTTATACCTAAAATACAAAAAGATAATAGAAAACGTGGTGTTATGATTCAAGGAGTATTTCGTAGCAACTTCGTAATTTTCGGTATTCCTATTGCAACTTCGCTTTATGGTGAAGGTAATGTAGGTACTACTGCTATGTTAATTGCAGTTGTAGTCCCTCTTTTCAATGTGTTAGCTGTTATATCACTTGAAATATTTAGGGATTCTCAAATAAACATCAAAAAAATAATTAAAGGTGTCATTACTAACCCTCTTATAATAGGTGCTTTTGTAGGTATTGTATTCCTTCTTCTTGGAATAAAACTTCCAACTGCTGTAATGACAACAGTTAAAGATGTATCAAAAATGGCAACTCCACTTGGTTTAATCCTTCTTGGTGCGTCATTCGTATTTGCTGATGTAAAAAAATATTTAAAAGAAACTATATTTGTAGTTATCGCAAAATTAATTGTAGTTCCTGCAATTATGATTCCACTTAGTGTATATGTTGGAATTAGAGGAATTGCACTTCTTACTTTAACTATAATCTACGGTGCACCAACTGGTGTTTCAACATTCCAAATGGCCAAACAAATGGATGGCGATAGTGACTTAGCCGCTCAGGTTATAGTATTTACATCATTCTTCTGTATAGTAACAATGTTTTTCTGGATTTATATATTAAAGAGTTTAGCACTTATATAAGTTTAATTTATTATTTTATAACGATAATATATATTCATATTAATATACATTTCATTAAAATAAAATTATATAGAAATAAAAAGAAGTCTTCTAGTTATCTAGAAGACTTCTTTTATTTAAAAACTAAATTCAATCTTTAAATTGTATTAAATGATGGCCAGTCATCTAATTCTCTATTTATTTAATACTACTAATGCTAATGCATTAAGGAAAAATAATACTGAGAATATTTTTGTTGATTTTAAAAGGAATGCTTGTTTTCCTTTTGGTTTAAAGTAAGCTTGTGCTTCAAAATCATCTCCTGCTCCACTAAAGTCAGAAGAGAAATTCCCTTTTCCTTCTTGAGGCATTATAACTAATAGTAAAAGTACTGATAGTACTATTTGTACACCCATTAAAATATTATTAAGCATGAGTACCCTCCTATTATTACTTGAATTTATTCAACTTTTAGTTTACCATATTAGTGTATTTATTACAAGAAATCGAGTGTTTTATTTAATTAAATTTGGCAAATGTTTACCAATTTGTTAGCCATTTTATACAGATAACTTTTAATCTAATAAACGCTAATTATTTTATTCTTATAATCTGTTCGTAAATTAAAATATCCTTATCTGTAATCATCTTGTTATCATGATAATGTCCAAAAATCCAATTTTTATAACTCAAACTAATCTTTATTTCATCTAAATAATCGGTAAGTTCGTTTGTTTTGTATTCATCTTCTGAAATCATCCTTTGTATGCTTGATGGACAGCAGTGTGTTATGACATAGTCTACTTTCCAGTCGTGTTTTTCCAAGTTGTCAAATCCATATCTATATTCGTATTCGCTCGGCATTTCGTCTTTCCACCAAGATACGTGGTTTATTCTATATTTTGCTCCCTCTTTGTCTAGCTTTCTTTTCTTTTGTTTAAAATGAGGATCTTCTATATCTAATATTCCCGCCGGTACATCGTGGGTCTTTGCTCCTCCAAACGTAAATACTTTAATTCCATCTAAGTTAAAAACCTGCCCTCTCATAAGATGTATTATCGAGTCCTTTACAAAGTGGACTTTTCCTCCACAAAACTCCTCTATTGGAAGATTATAAAGTTCATCAAAACATTCGTGATTTCCATCTACAAATAATGTTGTAAATGGCTTTTGTGATAACCATTCTAGTTGATGTTCTTGTTCCTTTGATGGAGTCCAAAACCCAAAATCACCACACACAATAACAAAGTCATCCTTTGTCATTTGCTTTTGTTCTGGAAAGTTTTTAGTATTAAATCTCGTATAGTCCCCGTGGCAATCTCCTGTAATATAAATCATATTCTCCCTCCATTTCCTATAGTTATGTTATAAATACTTATTTTTAATCATCATAATAAAGTTTTTATTTTATGTATTTATATGCTGTTACATCTAAATTGTTTAACCTATAACTTATTTTTATTTTTATAATTCATTACTTATCTTCAATTTAGAAAAACTTATTACAAATAAACCAATAGAAAATATCATCATCGCCACTAAGTACATCTTTATTTCATTAAAATCGTTGTTTTGTTGAAGAGTTTCTATACATAAATACACCCACCTAGTCGGCATAAGGTTCCCTATTTTCTGCAAACTATCTTCCATCACATCAAAGTCCCAAAACATCCCACTCAACATACAACATGGCACAACTATTAAAATATTTATTATACTAGAAGCGTATCTGCTTTTTGTAAATGACACAATACATAGATTAAAACTTATGGCAATTAAATTAAAAACCGCCATAATTATTAAAAAGTAACTGCTTTTTTCCATTCCGAAATCTATATGTAGAATTATGCTGACTAGATAATAAATTATCGTCGTCAACATGGTCATTATGTAAAAAATAAAAATCATAGACATATAATACTTCCATCTACTAATACCAGAGCTCAATATTCTTATCTTGGTTTTGTTTTCTTCGTCTTCTATCAAGAAACTGGCTATATTGCCTGCTACTATAAATATTGTAAAAATTATTAGACCGAGTGTGTTTTGTATTTTTGGTGTATTTAGATTTATATTATTTAAGCTTAGATTTGCAATTTGGTCGTTGTATTCTAGATTTATATTTTTAAATTTATTTATATCCCCATCGCTTAACGAGGCTACCATACTTAAATCGTCACATTTTAAGTTTACTAATTGGCTTATTGAGCTTTGTACATCATTATTTTTAATAGATTTTATATTTATATCTTGTGTTTTTGAGTTTAATAATTTATTTTGGAATCCTTCATCCATTATTACTGCCACTTCGATTTGTTGTGTTATTAAAAGAAGGTTGCAGTCTTTTTCTTTTACTGTAGTACTTTCTATATCCTCAAGATCGTCTATAGTTTTTATAATTTCGTTTGATGCATATGAGTTGTCTTTGTCGACTATTCCCACTTTGTATTTACATTCTGAGTCAAATTCAAAGCTGAAAAAAACTATTATAAATGCTGGCAGGATTATTCCGATTATTATGTAGCTTTTCTTTTTCATAAGTAGTTTTATTGTGTTTAGTATTAGTTTAATCAAAACTTCCACCTTCTTTCAGCTTTGATATTATATTGCTTAATACAATCATCAGCACAGAAGCGCCTAATGATATTGCTATGGCTGTTGTATAGTATGGGGTATCCACGTCGTATTTTAGTCCTAAAAGTGCTATATTGACCCAATAGTTAGGTATCAACCCACATAGAAAACTCGTTATTCTTGCAGATTTGACCATGCACAGCGGAACGTAAGAACCTCCCAAAAACCCCATCACAATTATCAACATATTACTAAAGGTATATGCTGTCTTTTGATCAGAAAACACCATCGACAAGAATATTCCTAAAACCGAGCTAAATATTATAAATGAAATCAGAACGATTAGAATATATATGAGATTTTCTCCCCAATCTACGTCGAATAACTTTGTCGAGCAAATATATATTATTAAAATCTGCATAAGACCGATAATTACTCCGAGCGCAATTTTTGAAATAATTATATTTATTTTTTTGATATTTGATACTCTCAATCTAGTCAGTGTATGTAAAAAACGCTCTTTATACATAGAAATCGATGTAATGGTGGATATGTATAATATAATCAAAGTTAGTTCAACAAATGTGTAATATGTAAAAGAATTTACTTCATCGTATCCAATGCCATCACATTGAATTTGTGTGTTATTTTTAGAAATTAGGATTTTCTGAACTTGGGTTGGATTTTTCTCTGAAATCGAATGTACAAATGTGTATTTTTGCATATACTGCTCGTATAGATTTCTAAATACCTTGCTTTCGGTGCTTTCTTTGTTTTCATTTCTAAAATAATCTATATCATCACCGCGAATATTTATAAAGCAAATCGCTTCGTCTTTATTTACAAGTGAAGTTACCTTTTTAACATCGTTACTTTGTACAAATTTTACATCGCTGTTTTTTTGAAATTCTGTAATAAAGTCATAAAAAACTTGTACATTGTTATTTTCACCACCGTCCTTTTCAATATTGTAGTATATAGTTTTTCCACAAAAGATGTTCTTGTCCAGACTCATAAGTCCGTTTAATGCTTTCCCCATTACAAATATAAGGATGACTGGAAATATGAGCATGGTAATTACATCAGTTTTATTTCTAAAAAATTGTGTTATTTCCTTTTTTATTAAAGTTAATAAAATCAACTATATCCCCCTTTTAATCTCTTAATTTCTTTCCAGTCAAATCTAAAAATACACTCTCAAGCGTTGGCAACTCGTCTTTTATACTTTCGATTACCCCTCCATTATTAAAAATTGTATTTACGAGCTTTTGCAATATATTTATATCCTTGTTATAATTACATTTTATTTCATTTCCTCTTATATCTACACTATAAATACCGTCAATTTTTTTTATATGATTTTCGATTCCTTCTATCTTATTTTTCATCACTATAGTATAAATATTATATTTAAGTAAGTTTGATTTAATGTCATCTGTCGTCCCTTGTGCAATTATTTTTCCTTTATCAATTATGCATATTTCATCGCAAAGCTCCTCTACTTCCTCCATATAATGTGATGTATAAATTATGCTAGCTCCATTTTTATTTAATTGTTTTACTGATTCCAATATGTGATTTCGGGATTGGGGGTCTATGCCGACTGTTGGTTCATCCATAATTATAAGATCTGGAGTGTGAGCTATTGCACACGCAAGGTGTAACCTTCTCAACATACCCCCAGAAAACTCTGATGCTTTTTTATCTTTGTAATCACTGAGTCCTGTAAATTCTAATGCACGTTTCACCCTTCTTTTTAATTCCTTTCCCTTAAACGAATATAAGGAGCAGAAAAACGATACATTTTCATAAGCAGTAAAACTTGGATAAACTGCGATGTCTTGTGTTATTATCCCTAAATGTTTTTTATATTTATTTACATTTGGTTGGCTTTCGTCAAATAATATTTTCCCTCTGTCCTTTTTTTCGATTCCTGCAATCATCTTGATAAGTGTACTTTTTCCTGCTCCATTTGGACCCAAAAGTCCATATATCTCTCCCTTTTTTATAGAGAAACTAATTCCTTTTACTGCTTCTACATGGTTATATGTTTTGTATAAATTCTCTACCTGGAGAATATACATCAGACCTCCTCCTTTACTTTTTAAGCAAGTTACTGTTGATTTCTTTTATGTCTACTGATTGTGAAAATTTGTTTCTTATACATACTTCTTCACAAGAGACATTTTCACAATTGATACAAGGATTCTGCTCAAATTTATTTAGTAGTTTTCTTGCCCCATAAAAATTCCCAACAGATAACCTTCTATTTATATCTCTTATTGGAACATCTTTTTTACAAGCTTTTTCGCATCTAGGATTCATACAGTATTGGCACTTCATCGCTAATTTTCCAATCCTATCTTCTGTTTTGTCTGAGCTTAGTTTTAAATTCTCTTCTGTGTAAGGTTTTTTAACTATTGTTACATAATCTCCTTTGATGTATTTTGTCTCGTATTCTTGCATATTACATTCTCTCAAGATAAGATTTGCTACACTTATCCCCGATACAGTTACGGCGGGTGTTCCTGTTCCCATAACTGTAGATTCGCCACAGTTGTAAAGACCTTCTATTTCACCCTTTGTTTTTAATCGTTTTAGCATATGTTGACCGAGCTGTTGTTTTGGTCCTGCGACTGCCCCCTTTTCTTTCATAACAAGTCTTTGTAAAGTTGCTGGTGTGCTCAGTTCCACATGGCATAGAGCTTCTTTAAATCCTGGAAATCTCTTTTCTAATAAATTCAAAAGTCTATTCTTTTCAATTTGTTTTTGTTTAAAATATTTTTCTGTGTGATAGTCACCTTTTGAATTTATCCAATCTTTGAAAGTCGGTCCAATAGCTATGACAGTTTGGTATCCTTTCGGACAAAGTGTGTAGTCGTCTTTTCCCAATATATAAAGCGTAACTTCACCTTCATCTATTTTTTCTGTATCTCCAATCAACATCTCGATTGGAAGTGTGTCTTTTGGGATGACTTCTTCTTTTACTAATGTGAATAATACTAGTGATGGATATGTAGGTATTAGCGAATTTGCCCATTCTCTGCTTTTTTTGCACAAACTCTTGTCTATTAAATTGTTATATAAATTCCATACATTGCCTGAATTAACTACTCTCTCGCATTTTATAATACTTCCATCGTCTAGTTTCACTCCATATACCTTGTCGTCTTCTATTAGTATCTTTTTAACTTGTTTGTTATAAATCATCTCGCCGTTATTTTCTTCTATTACTTTTTCTAGCTTTCCAACTAAGTTTAAAGTTGAACCTGCTGGGTAATAACTCCCTCCAAAGTGGTTATCTACAAACATAACGGCTGAAAGTATGGCTGGTGTCTCTTTTACATTTGTATAACAATATGTAGATGTTAATTTATTAAAAAAGTCGAACACTTCTTTAGACTTAAAGTATTTTTTTAATATATGTTCTGTGTTTTTATTCATATATCCCAAGAATTTCAAATATGCCTTTGGAGCACTTTTTAGCTGCATTAATCCCTGTTCTTTTGTAACTACATCTGGTGTAGTGAATGTAGGTTGGTTTGCTATAACTTTTAAGTATAAATCTGCAAAGTCATCATAAAATCTTTTAAAGTTATCTTTTTCAGATGGGAATATATCTCCCAATTGTTCTACAAATTTGTCTATATCTTCATAAAATATTATTTTGTGCCCGTTAAAGTAAATTGCGTATAAATTATCGTGTTTTAAGATATCTATAGGTTCTTCCAACGCATTAAATACAAATCTATGTGGGTTAAATCCTATTTCCCCAAAACCGTAAATCATCGCTGCCCCTTGTTCATAAATAACATCATCTCGTTTAAATATTCCGCAAGACCCTCCTGGCTTAAATTGTGCTTCCACTACAGTAACCTTAAATCCCTTCTTTGCTAAAAGTGCAGCCCCAGTAAGTCCTGATATCCCTGCTCCGATAAAAACAACTTCTTTTTTCATAAATATCAATCTCCTCTATATTTATCTACTTTTTATGTATTATTAATATCTATGAATGGAAATTTCCCACTATTACACCTCCAATAAAAATTCACTACGTTCATAGCGCCAACGAATCAAAGATTCCGTTGCTCAAAATTCACTACGTTCATAGCGCCAACGACTTCGTCTGTTGCTTAAAAAAAGAATACCCAAGTGGAGAAATTCCACCTGGGTATTCTAAGGATTTATATTATTATTCATAAAATATACTTGTTTAATATTTAGATTTACTAATTATTTGCTTAAGTTGTAGAAAGATTTTAATCCACAGTATCTAGCTTGAGCACCAACTGTTTCTTCTATTCTTAATAATTGGTTGTATTTAGCAACTCTATCAGTTCTTGATGGAGCACCAGTTTTTATTTGACCAGCGTTTACAGCCACAGCTAAGTCAGCTATAGTAGTATCTTCTGTTTCACCAGATCTGTGAGATATTACTGCAGTGTATCCAGCTCTTTTAGCCATTTCTATAGCATCTAAAGTTTCAGTTATAGTACCTATTTGGTTAACTTTTATTAATATAGAGTTAGCAACACCAGCTTCTATACCTCTTTC
>CAMEPL010000037.1 GCA_945931665.1 uncultured Clostridium sp.
AGTTAAAAAGCTTCTTAATTTAGCTTCTGGAAATGAATTAAGTAATGATGCTTGTTGCGAGTACCTTACTAACGTAGGTCTTTGTTCTAAAGAATATTTAAAAAGAGATGTAGATGCATCTTTATCTGGCGGAGAATTAAAGAGAATAGAAATAGCTTCGCTAATGGCTAGAAACCCTAAACTAGCTATATACGACGAGCCAGAAGCAGGTATAGACTTATGGAGTTTTTCAATGCTTGTTAACAGCTTCCAAAAATTTAAAGAAAACAAAGAACAAACAGTAATTATAATTTCACATCAAGAAAGAGTAATAGACTTGGCTGATGAACTTATGATAATTAGAAATGGCAAAATCCAATATAAAGGAAGTAAAGAAGAAATTATGCCAATGATTCAAACAGAACCAACTAAATGTGGTTGTCCAATAAAGGAGGTTGCTTTAACACATGAAAAATAGTATGTTAGAAAATTTATTAAAAACAATAGCTGATATTACAGGTGAACCTGAAGGAGCTTTTAATCTTAGAAAAGATGGTGTAGGAGTTATGCGCCACTCTACAGAAAATATAGAGATAAAAACAAAAGAAGATAAACCAGGTATAGATATAATTGTAAAACCTAATACAAAAGGTGAAAAAGTTCATATACCTGTTGTATTAACTGAAACAGGAGTAAATGATTTAGTATATAACGACTTCTTTATAGGTGAAGGTGCCGAAGTAGATATAGTGGCAGGTTGTGGTATACATAACTGCGGAAGCTCTACTTCTGAACATGATGGCATACACACTTTCTATATAGGAAAAAATGCAAAAGTAAAATATGTTGAAAAACACTATGGTGAAGGTGAAGGAACTGGAGATAGAATATTAAACCCTACAACTATAGTACATATGGAAGAAGGGTCATATTGCGAAATGGAGATGACTCAAATAAAAGGTGTTACTTCTACAATTAGAGAAACAGAAGCTAATTTAGGAAAAGACTCAAAACTTGTAATTACAGAAAAGCTTATGACTCATGATAAACAACATGCAACTTCTAATATAACTGCAAACTTAAATGGCAAAAACTCTACACTGCAAATTGTTTCTCGTTCAGTAGCTAAAAATGATTCTACACAATCATTCCATCCAATAGCTGTTGGTAACGAAAAATGTAAAGCACATATACAATGTGACTCTATAATAATGGATAATGCAAAAGTAGCTTCTATTCCTGAAATACAAGCTAATCACACAGATGCTGCTATAATTCATGAAGCTGCTATAGGTAGAATAAATAACGAACAATTGCTTAAATTAGAGACCTTCGGCCTTGACGAAGAACAAGCTGAATCAGTTATAGTTGAAGCATTCTTAAGTTAGTACATATATTTACATATATAAGCGCTACAAAATTATATTTGTAGCGTTTTTTAATTGAAATTTTAAAATAGTAATAGTATATTAATGATAATAAATATTAAAATATAATTAATATAACGTATAAATCATAAAAATATAAAAATATTAATAAAGAGAGGTGAGATTTCTTGTGAATAAAAATATGGAATTAGCGACAAAAATAGCAAAAAAAGTTTCAGAAAAAGGAGGTAGAACATTTCTTGTAGGAGGTTATGTACGAGATGAAATACTCGGTATAGAAACAAAAGATATAGATATAGAAGTACACGGTATAAAAGTAGATACTTTAGTAGATATACTCGAATCTCTAGGAAATGTCCAAAAAATTGGAGCTTCTTTTGGTGTTTTTAATTTAAAAGGATACGATATAGATATTGCTATGCCTAGAAAAGAAAAGTCTAATGGCAAAGGTCATAGAGATTTTGAGATATACATAGATCCATTTATAGGATGTAAAGAAGCTGCAATTAGAAGAGACTTTACTATAAATTCTATGATGAAAGATGTCCTTACTGGTGAAGTCATAGATTCATTTGGTGGAATAGATGATTTAAAAAATAAAAAGATAAAACATATAAATGATGTTTCATTTTGTGAAGATCCACTCAGAGTCTTTAGGGCTGCGCAATTTGCATCTAGATTTGAATTTAATATAGATAAAGATACTATAAAATTATGTTCTAATATGGATGTATCTTCTCTAGCTTTTGAAAGAGTTTTTGAAGAGTTAAAAAAAGCATTATTAAAATCACAAAAACCATCTATATTCTTTAATACGCTTAAAGATATGAATCAATTATCATTTTGGTTTAAGGAAGTAGAAAATTTAATAGGCATAGAACAATCTAAAATACATCATCCAGAAGGAGATGTATTTACACATAGCATGATGGTTTTAGATGAAGCTGCAAAATTAAAAGATGAGTCAGAAGATGAATTATCATTTATGCTAGCCGCATTATGTCACGATTTTGGCAAAACAGTCAGTACAAAAGTAAGAAAAGGTAAACTTACTGCATATGGTCATGAAGCTGAAAGTGTCCATATAGCACATGAATTTTTAAATAGACTTACAAACAAAATAACTCTAAAAAAAGAAGTATTAAATTTAGTTAAGCTTCATATGAAGCCAAATCAAATGTATAATACTGCTAAAAAGAAATCTATGATGAAATTATGGGATGAAGCTATACATCCTATTGATTTGATATTGCTTTCAAAAGCTGATGTTCTTGGAAGAGGTAGTAATAAAGATTATAGCGAGATAGAAAGTGCGCTTCGCGCTTCATTAAAAAATTATGAAAAACTTATGCAAGAACCCGAAGTTACTGGAAAAGACTTAATATCACTTGGCCTAAAACCTGGAATACAATTTTCTGAATATATAAAACTAGGTCATAAACTACATTTATCAGGTCTAAAAAAAGAAGATATATTAAAACATATAGCTAACGATATAAAAAAAAATAAACAAATATAAATAAATACATAAGATATATGTGCCCTTAAAATCATAAAAGACTATAAACCTTATGTAAAGGTTAAAGTGAATAGCCCTTCGGTCTAACCTTTACAACGATTTATAGTCTTTTTTCTATTTATTTAGGCACAAACATCTCATTTTTAAATATATTTGTTCTTTATCTTATATCATCAATCTATCAATTAAAAGTTAAATTTAAAACTTATTATATGTTGTTATATAATTATTATTTTTTATATTAAAATCTATAATTTCTAGCTAAATCACAAAAATCATCTTCCAAAAAAATTCCATTAAAAAGTATAGAACCTATAGAAGTACATATATTTGATTTATTATCTTTATTATTCCAAATTAACTTATGTCCAAATATTTCTTCAGATATTTTTTGAAGATCTAATCCCATAGACTCCATAGAATATCTCATTTTTTCTGGATGATAACAATTTTTATTATCCAAAAATGCACATCTCTCACACAAATCACAAGAACCACACGCAGTTTTAATACATTCAAAATCAATCTGCATCTTAGAAAGTAAATCCTCTAGTGTCTTTCTATTTTCAAGATAAGCTTCCATAAATTCTTCGCCTTCTTTTACTTCACTTGTAACTTGTACAAGTAGAGAATTAGTATAATCAGCTGAAAATTCATCAAATCGAGGACTATTTGGAGGACAAGACCAGTTTGTATTGTAATTTGGACAACCTGTCTTACATAAATTTAAAAAATAGTCCCTATTCATATATTTTATTAAATCTTTATTTTGGTAAACAATAGCTTTTAAGTCGAATATTTTTCCGTTTTTCTCAAACTTAATGTTTTTCATTTTATCACCCCTCTAAAAAATTAATGTTTATCCAATTATATTATAAATTCACTAAATACACCTATTTTCCTTTATTTTTTTAGAGTTTTTTGTAAATATATGTAGTATAACTACAAAAGAGTTAAATTTTTAACAGAATTTAAGTAAATAACATTTTACTTTATATTTAAAAACTTAATTTATTTTATAATAACAGTATTTAAAATTTTATTTTTAAAGCTTTTAAGCTGGATTAAATAAAAAAATATATAAACTTATATCTAAACTTCTTATATATTGATATTTTTTTATTCAACAAAAGATATCAAAGTAAATATTTACATTTAGAAAATGCTTTTAAAATCTTATTTTAAAAAAAGTAACAAAATTGTAAACAAAAACTACTAGATTTTTTTGAAAAAAGTTCTATAATAGTATTTAAAGATTAAAAATCTTATTTTTATAGATATAGTCTAAGAATTTCAAAATAGACTTTTTATTATTTTTATTTTTTATTCAAAGGAATTTATATTCCTTGATATTTTAGGGTAATTGCAAAATCAAAATAGCTTATCAAATTTTAGGTAATGTTATATCTATTTCTCTTTATTTAGGACATAATATATAGATGGAGGGATTAATATGGATATAGAAAAAATGACCGTAAGAGTTCAAAAAAGTTTAAATGATGCCTATAATGAGGCAGTTAAACACCACAACCAACAAGTAGATGTTATTCATCTATTTTCTGCATTAGTAAATCAAGAAGATGGTTTAATTCCGAATATTTTTGAAAAAATGAATGTTTCTGTAGCAGCATTAAAAAGCACTATAGAAGAAGAATTAGGTAAAGTACCTCAAATTTATGGCGAAGGTATTTCATCACAAGGAGTTACAGCTTCTAGAAAAATAGAAGAAGTTTTGATTAAGGCTGAGGAAATATCTAAAGATTTTAAGGATTCATATATAAGCGTTGAACACGTAATGCTTGCTATGATGGAAACTGAATCTAAATCTGTTGTAGGGAAAATACTTAAAATGTACGGAATTAATAAAAACGACTTCTTACAAGTATTATCAAGTGTAAGAGGTAGTCAAAGAGTAGATTCAAATGATCCAGAAGGTACTTATGATGCACTTGCTAAATTCGGTACTAACTTAGTAGATTTAGCTAAAAAACATAAACTAGACCCTGTTATAGGTAGGGATGAAGAAATAAGAAGAATTATAAGAATTTTATCAAGAAGAACTAAAAATAACCCGGTTTTAATTGGTGAACCTGGTGTTGGTAAAACTGCTATAGTAGAAGGCTTGGCAGAGAGAATTGTTAGAGGAGACGTACCTGAAGGACTTAAAGATAAAATAATATTCTCACTTGATATGGGTGCTTTAATCGCCGGTGCTAAATACCGTGGAGAATTCGAAGAACGTTTAAAAGCAGTATTAAAAGAAGTACAAAATGCTGAAGGTAAGATAATTCTATTTATAGATGAAATTCATACAATAGTAGGTGCTGGTAAAACTGAAGGTTCTATGGATGCTGGTAACTTAATAAAACCTATGCTTGCGCGTGGTGAATTAAACTGTATAGGTGCTACAACATTTGATGAATACAGAAAATACATCGAAAAAGATAAAGCTTTAGAAAGACGTTTCCAACCAGTAATAGCTTCTGAACCAAGTGTAGAAGATACTATATCAATACTTAGAGGATTAAAAGAACGTTTTGAAATACATCACGGAATCAGAATCCACGATAGCGCTATAGTAGCTGCCGCTAAACTATCTGATAGATATATAACTGATAGATTCTTACCAGATAAAGCAATCGACTTAATAGACGAAGCTGGCGCTATGATACGTAGTGAAATAGATTCTCTACCAACAGAACTAGATATAGTGAGAAGAAAATTATTCACTTTAGAAACTGAAAAAGAAGCTTTACTTTTAGAAGAAGATGAAAAAAGTAAAAAACGTCTTGAAGTACTTGAAAAAGAATTGGCAGAATTAAAAGCTAAAGATGATGAAATGACTGCTAAATACGAAAAAGAAAAAAATCAAATACTTCAAGTTAGAAACTTAAAAGCAAAACTTGATGAATTAAAAGGACAAGTTGAAAAATACGAAAGAGAATACGACTTTAACAAAGTTGCTGAAATACAATATGGAGAAATTCCAAAACTTGAAAGTCAAATTAAAGATTATGAAGAAAAAATAAGCAGTGGATACGATACAGCTCTACTTAAAGAAGAAGTTACAGAAAATGAAATTTCAGAAATAGTATCTAAATGGACTGGTATACCTGTAACTAAATTAGTTGAAGGTGAGAGAGAAAAACTTCTTAAACTTGAAGACGAACTTCATGAAAGAGTAATTGGACAAGATGAAGCTGTTACAGCCGTATCAAACGCAGTAATTCGTGCAAGAGCTGGACTTAAAGATGAAAATAAACCAATCGGTTCATTTATATTCCTTGGACCAACTGGTGTAGGTAAAACTGAACTTGCAAAAACTTTAGCTCGTTCATTATTTGACAGCGAAGAAAATATAATAAGAATTGATATGTCTGAATATATGGAAAAACACTCAGTATCTAGACTTGTAGGACCACCTCCAGGATATGTAGGATATGAAGAAGGTGGACAATTAACAGAAGCTGTTAGACGTGCTCCTTATTCAGTAATATTATTCGATGAAATTGAAAAAGCTCACGAAGATGTATTTAACATGTTCTTACAAATACTAGACGATGGTAGACTTACAGACAACAAAGGTAAGACAGTAGACTTTAAAAATACTATTATAATAATGACATCAAACATAGGTAGTAGCTACTTACTACAAGATCAAGGCAAGATAACTGAAGAAACTAAAAAAGTTGTAATGGACGAAATGAAGAGAAGATTTAAACCAGAATTCTTAAACAGAGTCGACGACATTATAATGTTTAAATCTCTAGATAAAGAAGAAATCTACAAAATCATCGATATATTTATGAAGAGCCTTGCAAATAGACTTAAAGAAAAAGATATAACTATAGAAGTTACAACTGCTGCAAAAGATATTATGGTTAAAGAAGGTTATGACCCTGTATATGGTGCTAGACCACTTAAGAGATATATAGGAAATACTCTTGAAACTATAATAGCTAGAAAATTAATAGCAGGCCAAATTAAAAATGGAGATACTATAGTTGTAGATGGATCTAATGAAAATATAGATATAATTGTTAAATAACACTTTTATATAGCTTTAAAAGAAAAAGAGATGCTTTTAGCATCTCTTTTTTAATAAATCATATTATAATATCTATCAATACTTCTTTCTAAACTAAGTAAATCGACATGTTTGCCTGTTCTAATACTTTCTTTGCCTTCTACAAATAATAAAAAGACAGGCATCGAAAAAACACTGTATTTGTAGGCAACTTTTAGATTTTCTTCGCCATTTATCTCATAACTTTTTATCTTAGGATAGTTTTCTAAGAAAATGTCAATTTTATTTTTTATAACTTCACATGCACCGCATGAATTGCCGGTAAAGTATATAACAGTCATTTGATTCTTGTGTATGGCGTGTTTTATATCCTCGATTGTCTCAAGTTTTATCAATAATATCACCTTATTATTTTAGTAATAAAAATTAAAATCAGCTTCTACGCAAAATGCATTTCTACTTAAAAGACCACCATATGAGATAGTTATGTAGTTCATTTGTGAATCTAATACTTTATTTATTATTACTTTATATCCATCTACATCGTAACAATTGTCGTTTGCATTTGGTTCGTCTAATTCTAAGTCTATTTTAGCTTCAGTAGTCATAGTTATATGTCTTGTAAGTATTCTTATACAAGTTTTATCGCTATTTTCAAGAAGCTTATCCAGTTCACGCTTAGCTTCATTTGTTATTAAAATACTCATCTCTTCCATTTTTGTCACTCCTTAATATTGTCAAATTTATAAACTTTTAAAATTCAGTTTTTTTTATTTTATCATAAATTGGACATAAATATGTATAAACTTATTGTTTTTTATATAATTATGACTTAATATTAAAATTAAGTTTAAGTAAAATATTATTTTTACTTCTATATAATATATTTTATATTTTTAAGTATATTATATAGACTATATTTATTTAAATGTAATATATAATTCATAAAAATAGTATATTATTCGTGAATCTAGTATATTATTATAGATAAAACATATATTGGGAGGTACTATTGTGCATGATAAACAGTTAAGGAAAATCTTTCAGGGAATTATATGTCTAATACTCCTTGTCTTTATTTTATATCGACTTGGAGATATATTCGGTATTTTTACAAACATAATATCCATAATAAAACCATTTTTAATAGGTGCTGCTATTGCATTTATACTGAGCATACCTATGAATTTTTTAGAAAGAAAATTTCCAAAGCTAAAAAGACCACTTAGTTTATTACTTACATTTTTAATATTTATACTTGTTATATTAATTTTAATATTTTTAGTTGGACCAAAATTAATAGATACAATTACAAATATAGTAGATACAGTACCACAAGCTGTAGAAAGTCTGCGTACTCTGTTACAAAAATCAAATATAAATTGGAAATGGGTCCAAGACTATCTTACAAATGTTGAAATAGACTGGCCGACTATAAGCAATAAATTGCTTAGCTTCTTTAAAGATTCTTTCGGTAATCTATTTACATCTACATTTGGCGTAGTTGCTAGTTTAGTATCAAGCATAGTAAGTACAGTTATAAGTTTTATATTTGCAGCTTACATACTTATATCAAAAGAAAAGCTAAGTGTTCAATTAAAAAAATTAATGTATGCATTTTTACCAGAAAAAGCAGTAGACAAAATTATTGAAGTAGGAAAGCTTACACACAAGACATTTAGCAACTTCTTTACATACCAATGTATAGAATGTTTAATACTTGGCTTTATGTTTTTAGTTACTATGACAATACTAAAAATACCTTATGCACTATTAATAAGTGTACTTATTACAATAATGGCACTTATTCCTATATTTGGGCTTTGTATAGCCTTTATAATAGCGTCGATACTTATCGTTATGGTAGATCCTATAAAGGTAATCGTATTTGCAATATTATTTGCAGTGCTTCAACAAATAGAAGGTAACTTAATATACCCTAGAGTTGTAGGAAAATCAATCGGTCTGCCACCTATATGGGTTATAGTCGTAATAACATTAGGCTCAAGCCTTATGGGTGTTGTAGGAATGATATTATTTATACCACTAAGCTCAGTAATATACACTTTAATTAGAAAATCAGTATATAAAAGACTTAGAAATAGACAAATATCTAATGATAAATGGCTTTAAAATCAAAAACTATCTCATTATAAATTGAGATAGTTTTTTTGTGCTTTATAATCCATATGAAATTATTTTTATTTATGATATAATTAAAATTTGAGAAGAAATAAGTAAAGGAGTGGAAATGGTTGACAAATACAATATATATAGTTAGACATGGTCAAACTGAGTGGAACATACTTGGAAAAACTCAAGGACATGGCGATTCAAACTTGACACCTAAAGGTCGTGAACAAGCCGAGCTTCTAGCAGAGAGCATGACTAAATATCCAATAGACTATATCTACAGCAGTGATTTAGGAAGAGCTTATCAGACTGCTGAGATAATCGGGAATAAATTAAATATAGAAATCGAAAAAACTGAAGCTCTAAGAGAGATGAATTTCGGAACTTGGGAAGGAAGAGTTATAAAAGATATAATGGATGAAGATCCTGATTTATATCGTAGATGGAGAAATGAACCACACCTTACTCGAATTCCTCAAGGTGAAACTCTAGATCAAATAAAAGAAAGAACAGATGCTTTTATAAAAGAGATAAATGAAAAGTACGATGGGAAACACATAGTTTTAGTTACACACTCTCTATGTGCAAGAATTATGCTTTTATCTTTCTTAGATTCAGATGTTAAAAACATATATAGAATAAACCAAGGTAATACGGCTTTAAATATAGTAGAGCTTAGAGATTATGGTCCAGTAGTTATGAAAATGAACGATACTACACATATTATAAATGATAAGAAAATAGAAAACAGTGCATTGGAGTAGGATATAATGGCTAAAGTAATAGTTGTAGGAGGAGGACCTTCTGGAATAATGGCGGCAATAAGTGCTGCTCAAAACAACCACGAAGTAACTTTAATCGAAAGAAATGAATTTTTAGGAAAGAAACTTAAACTTACTGGTGGTGGAAGATGCAATATAACTAATAATCGATATATAGAAGACTTTTTTGATAAAGTTGTAAATAACAATAAATTTTTATATAGCAGCTTCTATTCATTTACTAATGAAGATTTATTAAATTATCTAAACAGTATAGATGTAGAATATAAAATCGAAGAAGAAAATGACTTAAAAGTATACACTAAAAATGACAAAGCTTTAGATTTAATAAAATCTTTAGAAGATGATTTAAAAAACAAAAACGTAGAGATTATCTACAATAAAAAAGTAACTGACTTAATAATAGAAGATAATGAAGTTAAGGGTGTTGTAATAAACGACGATAAAGAAGCAAATACAGCCTCAAAAGCTTTATATTCTGATAAAGTGATATTATCTACTGGTGGTAAGAGCTACGCTCATACAGGTTCTGATGGAAATATGTATAAGGTTTTAGAAAAATATGGACATACTATAACTAAGACATTTCCAGCTTTATGTCCATTAAAAACAGCTGAAACTTGGGTTAAAAACCTTCAAGGTATCTCTATGAAAAATGTAAAAATATCTACAAAGCTTAAAAAGAAAAAAATAAGCAAATGTGGCGATATGATATTTACCCATTTTGGTATAAGTGGTCCAGTAGTACTTATAATAGACTCATATATAAATAAAGTACTAGCTGGAGAACATGTAGAGATATTTATAGACTTTTTAAAGGATACATCAAAAGAAGAAATAGTTAGTTTAATTAGAAATAACCCAAACAAAAACATAGCTACGAACTTAAAAACTATTCTTCCAGATGGATTTGTAAGAGAGCTTCTAAATATATTAAATTTAAGTGATGTTAAAGGAAATTCACTTACTAAAGAAGATGAAAATGCTATAGTAGAAAATATAAAAAATATGAAGCTTACAATAACATCATCACTAGGCTTTAAAGGTGCAATGGTTACTTGTGGCGGTGTAAGTACTAAAGATGTCGATGCATCTACTTTAGAATCTAAAAAAATTAAAAATTTATTTATAACTGGTGAATTACTTGATTTAGACGCTGAAACTGGAGGATATAATCTTCAGATAGCATTTTCTACAGGTTATTTAGCCGGACTTAGTTTATAAATATTTTATATAATAAGAACAGGAGATAGACAATGAAAAATATAATAATAGCAGTAGACGGACCTGCAGGAGCAGGCAAAAGTACAATAGCTAAAATAATAGCTAAAGAATTAAATATAAATTACATAGATACAGGAGCAATGTACAGAGCTGTAACTCTAAAATGTCTTCAAAATAATATAGACGTTAAAGACGAAAATGCAGTAATTGAAATGGCTAAAAAAACTTCAATAGATTTTAGAGACAACAATATATACTTAGATTCAAAAATAGTAAACGATGAAATAAGAACTGTAGAAGTGAGCCAAAATGTATCTGATGTAGCAAAAATAAAAGAAGTAAGATACTTAATGGTTGATTTACAAAGAGAAATAGGAAAAAACAACGCAGTTATATTAGATGGTAGAGATATAGGTTCTTATGTATTCCCTAATGCAGACTACAAATTCTTCTTAATTGCAACTCCAGAAGAAAGAGGAAAAAGACGTTATATAGAATTAAAAGAAAAGGGATACGAAGGAACTTTAGAAGATATAATAAGTGATATAATAAGAAGAGATGAAATAGATTCAAACAGAGAGTTCGCTCCACTTGTTAAAGCAGAAGGTGCTATAGAAATAGACACAACAGGTAAAGATATAAATCAAGTTGTAGAACTTGTTTTACAAAAAATTAAATAGTTTAAAGGGGAGATAAATTTGACTTTTTATAATTTTATGTTAAAGATCTTTGGCATATTTACAAAGACTTTCTTTAAATTTGAAGTAATAGGTATAGATAATATACCTCAAGAGGGAAACTTAATTATAGCAGCAAATCATAAATCTAATTTAGACCCTATATTTATCGCAAGTGCTGTAAATAAAAGGAGAAAAATGACAGCTGTAGCAAAGGAGGAGTTATTTAAGAATAAAATATTAGCAGCAATATTAAATAAAGTAGAAATTATACCTATTAATAGAACTAATCCAGGACTTGGTACTATAAAGAGAATTCTTAAATACATAAAAAACAATTATGCTCTTGTTATGTTCCCAGAAGGAACTAGAAGCAAGACTGACGACTTTAACGACGCAAAAGCAGGTCTTTCACTATTTGCTACAAAAGCAAAGGCTGAAATTGTGCCATGTACTATATACTCTAGTTATAAGCTATTTAAACCTGCAAAAGTTTATTTTGGTGAGCCTATATCACTAGAAGAGTACTATAAACAAAAGCTTACGAGTGAAGATCACGCTCGTATAGCAGGCGAAGTTATGGATGTTATAAAAGATAATTACTACAAGCTTGAAAAAGGCGAAATAAAATAATAATTAAAAAGTCTTCATTTTAAATGATGAAGACTTTTTTAATAAAAATATATAGGAGGATTTTATGGAAATTAAAATAGCTAAAAATGCAGGCTTCTGCTTCGGTGTAAAAAGAGCTATGCAGATGGCAAGTGATGAACTAGACGATAAAAGCACAGAAGTTTATTCACTTGGACCTTTAATTCACAATAAACAAGCTGTTAGCAAATATGAAGAAAAAGGTCTTAAAGTAGTAGAGGAAATAGAAAATATTCCATCTAATGAGAGGGTAATAATAAGGTCTCATGGAGTCGGAGAAAATATATATAATGAAGCCGAAAATAAAAGTGTTAAAATAGTAGATACTACATGTCCTTTTGTTAAAAAGATTCACAAAATAGTAAATGACTTTTCTAAAAAAGGATATAAAATAATAATAATAGGAAATAAAACTCATCCAGAAGTTATCGGCATAAATGGATGGTGTAATAACAACGCTATAGTAATAAAAACTATAGACGAAATAGATTCTATTGAATTTGACAAAGATGCAAAATACTGTGTAGTAAGTCAAACCACAGTAGATATAGATAAATATGAAGAAATAATAGCTAAATTAAAAGAAGTTCTAAACGATGCTACAATGAAAAATACAATCTGCTCTGCTACTAAAGAAAGACAGCTTTCAGCTAAAAATCTAGCTAAAGAAGTCGACTGTATGATAGTAATCGGAGGAAAACACAGTTCTAATACACAAAAGTTAGTCGATATATGCAAAGACTTAACTAATACATTTGCAATAGAGACGAAAGATGAATTAAATAAAGAAGAACTTAAAAATTACAAATCAGTCGGAATAACTGCAGGAGCTTCTACTCCTGATTGGCTTATATCTGAGGTAATAGAGTTTTTAAAATCTATATAGTTTATCATGTAATAATCTGTTTTTAAGAAGTTATAGCAGAAAACAAAATTAACTAAGTTAATATAAATAGGGGAGCAATAAAATGGCAAATACAGTTCAAGTAAGAAATATAAAGCTAGGTGAGGGTATTCCTAAAATATGTGTACCTCTAGTGGGGAAAACTAATGAAGAAATAATAGAAGAAGCTAAGTTTTTAAAAAATATAAAATTTGACTTAATTGAGTGGAGAGTCGATTACTACGAAAACGTTGAAGATATAAAAAAAGTAAACGAAATATTAAAAGAGCTTAGAAAACAAATAGGAGACACTGTCATATTATTCACTTTCAGAAGTAAAAAAGAAGGCGGAGAAAAAGAAATCTCTAAAGAATACTACGCTGAACTTAATAAACAAATATCTAAAACTAAATTAGTCGACTTAGTAGATGTGGAGTTGTTTACTGGAGATGAGATAGTAAAAGATGTAGTTAAAACTGCCCATGAAAATGATGTGAAAATAGTTATGTCAAACCACGATTTCTTTAAAACTCCATCAAAAGAAGAAATAATAAATAGACTCTGTAAAATGCAAGATTTAGATGCTGATTTACCTAAGATAGCAGTTATGCCTAATACTTCAGAAGATGTAGTCACATTATTAGCTGCTACTGAAGAAATGTCTACTAAATATGCAAAACAACCTATAATAACAATGTCTATGGGATCTCTTGGACTTGTAAGTCGTCTATCTGGAGAGACTTTCGGCTCTGCAATTACTTTTGGAGCAGCAAGAAAAACTTCAGCTCCAGGACAAATCTCAGTAGATAAGCTTGCTTTAATTCTTGAAGTGATGCACCAAAGTATATAATAAAAATGAATTATTAAAATATGTAAAAAGAGATAGCTTTAATAATAGTGTGGCTATCTCTTTTTACATATTTTAAAACTTGTGTAGAGTTTAAGGTTAAAACCAGAGATAAAGATAACGTTTTCTGTTAAGAATTTTAATATTTATTTGAAAATTTTAAAATATTTCACAAAAAAGACTTTCATTTTCCACAATTTGTATTATAATATATATTATAATTTTCAAAGAAATTATAATTATAAATTATAGGGGGATACAAATGAAGAATAAAAAAGCATTAGACGTATTAGTAGTCGGATTTGCATTATTTTCGATGTTTTTCGGCGCAGGTAATTTACTATTTCCACCATACTTGGGACTTGTATCAGGAAGTAGCTGGGGGATTTCACTATCAGGATTTATACTAACAGATATAATCCTAGCACTTGTAGTAGTAATGTCAGCAGTTAAATTTAATGGGGATCTAGATTTAACTTTAAGTAGAGCAGGTAAAAAGTTCGCAAGAGCAATTATAATCGCATGTATATTATGTATAGGACCTTTACTTGCAATACCAAGAAATGGTGCAACAACTTATGAAATGGGTATAGGACCTATACTAGGATTTGAGTCACCAATGGCAAAATTAGTAGTTTCAATAGTTTTCTTTGGACTTACATTATTACTTACAATAAGACCATCAAAAGTTGTAGATATAGTAGGTAAGTTTTTAACACCAGCACTTTTAATATGTTTAGGTATACTTATTGTAATAGGATTATTTACTCCAATAGGAGATGTAAGCACTACACCACTTATAGAAAAGAACTTATTTGCGGAAGGTGTTGCACAAGGTTATCAAACTTTAGATACTCTAGCAGGTGTTGCATTTTCAACAGTAGCAATAACAGCAATAATCCAAAGAGGATATACTGATTCTAAAGAGAAGGTTAAACTTACTCTTCAAGCTGGATTAATATCTGGAATATTCTTAGCTTTAGTATACGCAGGTCTTACATATTTAGGATCAATGTTATCAACTGCTTATGGAGCAGATACACCACAAGCTTCTTTAATGGTTGTTATAACAAATGCAATATTAGGAAAACCAGGTAAAGTAATATTAGGAATAATAGTTTCACTAGCATGTTTAACAACATCTATAGGATTAACTTCTTCAACAGCAAGTTATTTCTCAAATATAAGTAATGGTAAAGTTAAATATGAAACTATAGTAATAGGTGTTTGTATATTTAGTTTAGTATTAGCTAACTTCGGTGTAAGTATGATAATACAGTTCTCTGCACCAATACTAGAGATTGTTTGTCCAGTATTAGTAGCTCTTATAGCTACAACTTTCTTAGATAAATACATAACAAATGACAATGTATTTAAAGGGGTTGCTTATATTACATTATTAGTAAGTATATTATCAGTAGGAAGCAGCTTATTTAATATAACTCAAATATCTGATTTACTTGCAAAATTACCACTAGCACAATACGGATTTAACTGGGTATTACCAGCAATCATAGGTGGAGTTATAGGATCATTTATAAAAACTAAAAATATTACTAAAACTAGTAAAAAAGCTGTATAGAAATTAAAATTATAATACATTATCAAGAGAGTGGATAGAAAATAATATATCCACTCTTTTAATTTTAAAATAAACTTGTTAATGATAATAGTTAAATAAATTTTTAATTCAAATATAATAAATATTAATACTTTTTCAACACAAACACTATTCTTTATATATAAATACTGGTACAATAGTTATGAGTATTAAAATAGGGGGTAAAAAATGAACAAGACAACATTAAGTAAAAATATGAAACAGCTAGGACTTAGATTGTTTGAAGATAAAACAGCTTCAGAGCTTGAAGATATAATAAAAGAAATTTTCCCAAATGCAAAAATACTGACAGATTTTATAAGCTATAAAGACAACCTAGGCAAAATCACTTTTAAAATCAATGAGCAATATAAAGATGAATTTGGAAATACAGAATTATGGACAGAAGTTAAAGTAATTGAAGAGTATTTAAGAGTATATGATCTTTATATAGAAATAGAAAAAAATGTAGAAAATAAAGCTATATTAAAAGCATATGTAAGTATAGATTATCTAAATAATGAAAATGAACTTAAATATTTCAACTCAAATATAGAGACAATACACGCTGTAAAAGAAGAAAATAGAATCTTAAACTACTATATCGATGCTGTTACAGCTCAAAAAGACGAAAATGAAGAGTATGTAAATCATTATAAAAATTACTCTACACAAACTATAGATGAGGTCGAATTAAAATCAAAAGTAAAATCTCTAGGGAAATTACTTCTTGATACACAAAATTTAAAACAACCTAATTATAGAGAAATTAAAAATAGCATAATAGAAATTTTCCCAAGCGCTAAATATAAAGGCTGTATCGATATATATGAAATAGATACTAATGTAAATACAGTACGTTTTTCTATACTAGAAGAATACACAGGTAAAATCACACATAACTATGTAGCTTCAAAATCTATAAAAGATGCTAAAGCTAAGACTGAATTTATAAATATATCTATAGCAATAAACGAAGAGTCAGGCTGTGCCTCAATTGAAGCTAAACTATGCGATGAGTATGTTGGAAATAATCAAGTTTTAGATATAAACGAGAGAACTATATCTATAACAAATTTAGAACATACTGTTTTTGAAAATATAAAATCTGAAATAGAAAGCATAAATAAATCACTTTATTTAAAAGGCCAAAAGACTGCAAAAGAATGTGAAGCTTTAATAATGAGCTTACTAGAAAAAGAGGAACATAAAAATGAATATGTAAGAGATATTCTATTAAAAGCTAGAAATAAGTATTCTAGATTAGGAAGCATTGAATAGCATAAAAAGATGACTATAATAGTCATCTTTTTTGTTTATAAGAAAACCAAAATGGTAATTACATAGCGATAAAAAATATATGTTTACTATTTTTAAAAAATCTTATAATATAGATATTAATAATTTAGTAATAAATATTTTTATAACACATATGAAATTATATTTATCTAAAAATAGTAGATACGTATAATTTCTCTATAAAATTTATTAAATAAGAAGGGAAATAAGATGAGAAATATACTTATGGTAGAAGACGACAGCACGATTGCATTCGCTGTCAAATTTGCAGTAGAACAAGAGGGATTTAATTTAGATATAGCAGAAAATCTAGAAAATGCGAGAAAAATAGTAAACAGTAAGGAATATGACTTAATGCTACTTGATGTAATGCTTCCAGATGGAAATGGATATGAATTTTTAAAACAATTACGTGAACACGATGAAGATACACCAGTAATATTTTTAACTGCATGTGATGAAGAAGTTAATATAGTAATGGGTCTAGATATTGGAGCTGACGACTATATAACAAAGCCGTTTAGAGTGAGAGAACTTATATCGAGAATAAATGCAATACTTAGAAGAAGGGGCAAATCTCAAGATAACAATAAAAAAATTCTTAAATTCAAAAATATATCGATACATACATTAGAAGCTAGGGTGTTTAAAAATAATGAAGAGATATTTTTAACTTCGGCTGAATACAAGCTTCTTTTAATATTAATCCAAAATAAAAATATGGTACTATCGAGAGCTCAGATATTAGAAAAACTTTGGGATGTTACTTATGATTTTATAAATGACAATACACTTAGTGTATATATAAAGAGACTTCGTGAAAAAATAGAAGATGACTCATCAAAACCACAATATATACTTACTGTAAGAGGGCTTGGTTATAAGTGGAATGGAAGTGACGATAATGAGAATACTATCTAATCCAGAAGTCAAAAAATACAACTTAAATATTTTTCTTATATTTATTGCATCAATAATAATCATGGTATTTGTAAATATAATGAGCTTAAATATAATTAAAGATAATATAGTTATAAATAATCAAGCGATAGTTGGAAATATATTATCAAAACATCCAGAATTAGAAAATGAAATAGTAGATATAATAACTCAGTCTAATACTAATCAAAATATTGAACTTGGAAAAGAAGTATTAGAAAAATATAATTATAAAAGTTCAATAACATTAAAAGAAGAACCTATAATAAAAAATAATTTTTCAAAAATACTCAAATTAAACTTTGCATTTATAATATTTGTATTTATATCATTTGCTATATTGTCATTTAGCTTTTTTATAGATTTATATAATGATATAAAAGATATGACTGATTATGTATATCATAGTTCTGAAGGTCGAGAATATGAAATGAAAAACAAAAATCAAGAAGGTCAAATAGGACTTTTAAAAACAGAGATTATGAAGATGACAACTGTATTAAAAGAAAAAGTAGCTCTTTTACACAGCGAAAAAATCTTTTTAAACGATACAATATCGGATATATCTCATCAGCTAAAAACACCAATGACATCACTTATGTTATTGACTGACTTAATGTATAATGATTTAGATAAAGAAAAGAAAATCGAATTTTTAGATAGAACAAATGCTCAGCTATCTCGTATGGATTGGCTGATAAAAAGCATGTTAAAACTTTCAAAGCTAGAAGCTAAAGTTATAGATTTTAAAACAGATAAAGTAAATATAAGTGAACTGATAAAAAGATCAATTAGTCCTTTGCTCGTGCCTATAGAACTTAGAAATATAAGTTTAAATATAAATGGAGATAAAGAAGCTTCTTATACTGGAGATATAGAATGGTCATCAGAAGCTTTAAGTAATATAATCAAAAACTGTATAGAACATACAAAAGAAGGTGGAACCTTAGATATAACTTATGAAGAAAACCCTATATACTCAGAAATAATAATAAAAGACAATGGGGAGGGTATAGATAAAGACGATATACAAAATATATTTAAACGTTTTTATAAAGGTAAAAATAGCAAAAGTGACAGTGTTGGAATAGGTCTTGCTATGGCAAAATCGATTATAGAAAGCCAAAACGGAGATATATATGTAAAAAGTAAAAAAAATAGGGGTTCTGAGTTTCATATTACATTTCATAAAAGATACAATTAATTAAAAATAATAATCCAGTAGATATCTTAAGCCTACTGGATTTTTTAATTGAAAGGAAATTATATATTATCTGGTTTGTGGCTAATTTATAATTTCCAACCTAAGTGACTAAATTGTAATTTTCAAATTCACTTGACTGTAAGATAATAAATATAGAATATAAGTATAATAATTAAAACATAAAGAAATCATTACTGAAAAGTTAATTTAAATTATGATTATATTTTAGGGAGGATAAAATGGAATTACTAAGAGTAGAAAATCTATCAAAAAGTTATGGGAAAGGCGAGGCTAAAGTAGATGCACTTAAAAATATAAACTTAAGTATTAAAAAGGGCGAATTTGTAGCAATAGTCGGTCCAAGTGGAAGTGGTAAAAGTACACTACTTCACTTACTAGGAGGGGTAGATAAACCAACTAGCGGAAATGTATTTATAAACGATATAAATATATACGACTTAAAAGAAAAAGATTTAGCTATATTTAGAAGAAGAAATGTAGGACTTATATATCAATTTTACAACTTAATACCAGTTCTTACAGTGAAAGAAAATATACTTCTTCCAGCTGAATTAGACAATAGAAAAATAGATAAAGAATATCTAGAAGATTTATTAAAAACACTAGATTTAAAAGAAAGAGAAAACCATCTTCCAAGTGAGCTTTCAGGTGGACAACAACAAAGAACATCGATAGGAAGGGCATTAATAAACAGACCATCTATAGTACTTGCCGATGAACCAACAGGTAACTTAGACAGCAAAAACTCAAAAGAAATAATAGAGCTTTTAAAAGTATCTGTTAAAAAATACAACCAGACTTTAATAATGATAACTCATGACACAAACATTGCACTACAAGCCGACAGAGTTATAACTATTGAAGACGGAATAATAAAAAGTGACGAGGTGATATAGATGAACTTATACACTTCACTTACCTTAAGATATTTAAAACAAAATAAAAGAAGAACATTTGTAACTATAATAGGTATAATCCTTGCAACTGCACTTATATGTGGTATAGGCAATATATGTACAAGTTTTATGGATTATCAAATAAGAAACCAAATACAAAGTAACGGAGATTTTTATGCTACATTTTTCAATATAAACAAAGAAAAAGCACAAATTGTAACAAAATCATCAGGTGTAACGAGATATGGTTATAGTCAAAGTCTCGGTGGAACTATTTTAGGAAAAAATAAAGATATATCATTATATATAAATGCTTATGATAAAAACAAAATAGAAAGCTATAGGTTAACTTTAAAAGAAGGAAAATATCCTAAAAATAAAAATGAAATAGTAGTAAGTGAGGGATTATTAAAGCATTTAAATAAAAAAATAGGTGATAAAGTAATTTTTGAAGTAGGAGATATAGAATATACAGAAGGTACTGATATACCAAAATTAATAAATCCTCAAAAAAATACTTATAAAATTGTAGGTATTTTAAATAAGACTCCTCTTTCATATAATTCACAATTATTTGCACTAGCGGGCTTTGATATAAACTCTGTAAGTAATAAAGAAGAGTTTAATGTTTCTATATGTACAAAAAATCCTAAAGATATATATAAAACAGCTATATCAATAGGAGAAAATATAGGATTAGTACAAGCTGATGAAGCAAGCGATGAAGATTATAGTTATAATGATCAAACTTCTATGTACTATAAAGATATAGAATTTAATGAAGGATTACTTAGATTATTGGGTGCAAGTTCATACGATAATATAAATACAACATTAATACTTATAGTAGGTCTAGTAGCTTCACTTGTTATAATAGCTACTATAGCTACTATATACAATTCATTTAGTATAGCTATAAGTGAACGTAAAAAACAGTTCGGTATATTAAATTCTATTGGAGCTACAAAATCCCAAGTTATGAAGCTAGTATTTTTAGAAGGTTTTTTAGTAAGTATAGTTGGAATTCCTATAGGGCTTTTAAGTGGTACGATAGCTATCGATATAGTATTTAAAGTTATAAAAACTTTCTTTAAAACTTCTGCGTTTGGTGAATTAGAATTAAGAGTAGTGTTTAGCCCTGTTGTATTAATTTCAAGCACAATTATAATACTACTTACTATATTTATATCAGCTATAATACCAGCTATAAATGCAGCAAAGATATCACCACTTGAAGCGATAAAAAATAGTTCTAATTTAAAAGTTGGAAAAATCAAAAGTTCTAAACTTGTCAAAAAAATATTTAAAACAGAAGGCGAACTTGCATATAAAAACTTAAGAAGAAATAAAGGTAAATTTAGAATTACTTTATTCTCATTAATTATAAGTATAGTAATCTTTATATCATTTAATGGGTTTGTAGATATGTTTATAGAAGCTAATCAAATTAACTACGGAAGTATTACAAATGATTTGACATTATATGAAAATAACTTGATTACCAAAGAAGAAGTTCAAAAAACTATAGATGAACTAAAAAAAATAAATGGTCTAAAAGATATAGCCATAGACAAAGGATATAATTTAAATGTTCATGTTGATGAAAAAAATATAAATAAAGATTTAAAAGAAAGTTTAAAACAAAGCGGTTATGTTGATATGGATAATTCTACTTATAATTTTATAAATAGTAGATTATCTACTCCTGGAGATTTTAGTATATCAAATATAAAATTATCAGAAGGGAAGTTTGATAAAGAAACTGCTAAAGCTGAAAATGGTGTAATTTTAGTAAGGTATAGTTATCAAGAATCACTAGCTAAAAAAGGTAAAGTAGTTCTTACAAATTACAAAGTAGGAGATACTTTAAACTGTACAGTATATTCATATGACTCTGATGGAAATGAAAAGCAAAAAGAAGTGAAATTAAAAATACTAGCTATAACAGATGAAATCCTGACAGGAGATATTCAATACCCACAAACATCATTTGGAGTAGTTGCATATGATGACTTAATACATTCGCTTGGTATAAAAGATGATGAATCAAGCTCAAATTCATACTATGTAGCTACAAATCAAGAAAAATCTACTAGGGATGAGGTTAAAAAAGTAGCAGAAGAAAATAGCTTGAGTGTAATAGATTCAATAGATGAAGCTCAAAAACTTGAACAAACTATGAATATTATGAAAATATTCGTATATGGATTTATAGTAGTTATATCTCTAGTTAGTGTAACCAACATAATAAATACAATAAGTACTAATATAAATCTTAGAAAAAGAGAATTTGCAGTAATTAAATCTATAGGTGTAACGCCTCAAGGATTTAAAAAGATGATTTATATGGAAAGTATATTATATGGAATACTTTCACTGCTTTATGGTATTCCAATAGGAATTTGTCTGAATGTGCTTATGAATAGAATATTAGAAGGTATGATTACAGT
>CAMEPL010000038.1 GCA_945931665.1 uncultured Clostridium sp.
AAGAACAGCATTTTTCAAAGCTATTTCAGAAGGTCAAAAAGACTTTGTTGCTATAGCAATAGTAGGAAATAAAGCTGGCGTAAAACAAGGTGAAGGTGATTATTGTGCTCCTTGTGCCGTATGTAGACAAGTTATGGCTGAATTCTGTGATTTAGATAACTTTAAAGTTATAATAGCAAAAGATACTGACGATTATTTAGAACATACTTTAGGAGAACTTTTACCACTTGCTTTCACTGGTAAAAATTTAGATAAATAATAATATATTTACTTAGCATTTTTTAGATATAAATTTAAAATATATTTCAAATTAAAATAATTTTAACTAAAGGCGTATTTTTCTTACAAATATGCCTTTTTAATTTTAAGATATAGTTTTTTATGTTCATTATAATATTATATAGTAAACTTTTTAATAAAATATTCTTCAAAATATGTATTACATAAATTTCCACGAGATTTATCCTACTTTTTCCTGTATTATATTATTCGCAATAAAAATAAAGGAGGGATACATAATGATGGAAGTTTCAATAGAAGAAATGGTTGAATTTATATACGATAGATGTGCTGATGATTTAACAGAAGAGCAAATCGAAATGGTTTTAGAGTTACAACAAGAATTCTTAGATTCTAAAGGCTTAATTGAGCTAGAAGAAGATGACCTTTATTAATTTTTTGCATAAAAAAAGACCTTACTTTTGTAAGGTCTTTTTTATATAAGGTTTTATTTAATGAATATTTTATCTTATCCGAAATATCTTTCTAATAATCCTAAGAATGCTTTACCATGTCTAGCTTCATCTTTACACATTTCATGAACTGTATCATGTATAGCATCTAATCCTAATTCTTTAGCTCTTTTAGCTAATTTTAATTTTCCATCAGTTGCACCGTATTCAGCATCAACTCTAGCTTTTAAGTTTGCTTTTGTATCAGCAGCAACACATTCTCCTAATAATTCAGCGAATTTTGCAGCATGTTCAGCTTCTTCGAAAGCTATTCTTTTGTAAGCTTCTGCTACTTCTGGATATCCTTCTCTATCAGCTTGTCTACTCATTGCTAAGTACATACCTACTTCTGTACATTCTCCAACGAAGTTAGCTCTTAATTCTTCTACTACTTGCTCGTCTACACCTTGAGCTACACCTATTCTGTGTTCATCAGCCCAAACCATTTCACCTTTTAATTCTTCGAATTTTTCAGCTCCAACGTGACATACTGGACATTCAGCTGGTGCGTTTTCTCCTTCATATATATATCCACATACTTGGCATACCCATTTCTTCATAATTAAATTCCTCCTAATATTATACATTTCTTCTTGTATTTGTCTCTTAAGTATATACCCAAGAGAATTATTTTTAAACATTTTTATTTTATTTTTTAAATGTTATTTGAATTATACTTTAATTTATACCCGCTATTTTACGGTCTAAACATTTTTTTTACTTTTTTTTTAAATTTATTAATTTTTGTAAATCTTAATTTTTATATTCTATATATACCACATATGTACGACTTTAAACATATTTTTTTATATTTTTAAAAATTATATTTATATTTTTATTCAATGTATTGAAATTTCACAATCTCACCTGCTTACAAAAATAATATTCTTGTACAAAAAATCTTCTGATTATCCTAGGTGATCATCTCTTACTTCTTTTTTCTTAGGTTCAAAATTTTTATCAAATTCATCTACATCATCTTGATCCACGTTATAACACTCATCAAATACAAAATATCCTTCTATATCTTTAAGTACATCTTCTTTTAAAGTTCTAACCATAAAAAATGGAGCTTCTTCGGTAGCTGGCACTCCTTGAAGGTGAACACCATATTTTGATGCACTTTCAAATCCAAATTTTTCATAATAATCTGGGTTTCCTGTTATAAAAACAGCTGAAAAACCAAGTCTCAAAGCTTTTTGCATAGATATTCTTATAAGCGTACTTCCAATCTCGTTTTTTTGAAAGTTTGGATGTACGCTTATTGGACCAAATGTTATAAAAGTTTCGTTTTTTAAACCATCTATATACCCTTTTGAATAAACTATATGACCTACAATTTTTCCATCACATTCTACCACTAATTCTAAATCTTCTATTGATTTATTATTTTGATGCAAATTATGTAATACTAAATGCTCACTGCACCCCGGTCTATACACATTCCAAAATGCCTCTCTTGTCAAAATCTCAACTTCTTTATAATCGCCTTTTTCAATATTTCTTATAATTAAACTCATACTTATCATCCCCTTTAAATAATTTAATTTTTTTATTCTTTTTCTAATTATAGCACAAAAAAAGTGCTGAAAAATATCTCTATTTTCCAGCACCTTTATCTATAAAAATTTTATTTTATCCAAAGTATCTATTTAATAATCCTAAGAATGCTTTACCATGTCTAGCTTCATCTTTACACATTTCATGAACTGTATCATGTATAGCATCTAATCCTAGTTCTTTAGCTCTTTTAGCTAATTTTAATTTACCTTCAGTTGCACCGTATTCAGCATCAACTCTAGCTCTTAAGTTTTCTTTAGTATCTGCTACTACACATTCTCCTAATAATTCAGCGAATTTTGCAGCATGTTCAGCTTCTTCGAAAGCTATTCTTTTGTAAGCTTCTGCTACTTCTGGATATCCTTCTCTATCAGCTTGTCTACTCATTGCTAAGTACATACCTACTTCTGTACATTCTCCAGTAAAGTTAGCTCTTAAGTCTTCTACTACTTGTTCATCTACACCTTTAGCAACGCCTATTCTATGTTCATCAGCCCAAACCATTTCGCCTTTTAATTCTTCAAATTTTTCAGGTCCAACATGACATACTGGACATTCTGCTGGTGGATTTTCTCCTTCATATATGTAACCACATACTTGACATACCCATTTCTTCATAATTAATTCCTCCTAAATATTATTTATTAAGTTTATCTAATGTTATATATACCTAATATTTTTATAACTAAACATTTTTTATAAAAATTCTAGTTTATGCTATATATAATATTGACATAACTTAAATTTATCAACACTATTATTCTAATCTTTTCCATATTATTTTGCAACATTTTCTAATAATTTAATTGTATTTTAAAGCTCATATCCCAATGTTAAATATATATTTTCAAGTTCTTCTCTCATTTTTTCATTTCCAGAAGCAATAACATGAGAACACATATTAGGTTTATATTTTCCAGCTACTAATTTTGCCGCAAATGCCATACAAGTTGCTTCTCCACATTTACCACAGTTTAGTCTAGGAAGTACTTCGTATACATCAAATGGACTTGGTAGATTTCGTTTTTTATCACTAGGTTTTATGCTGTCTCTTTTTTCATAACAATCATTTACAAAATCTTTTATATAGTCTAGTGTTTCAAATGCATCTGTTTCATTTAATAATTTGGATACTTTTATATCATTTGGTGTAATAACTATTATTTTAGGACCGTAGTTATATGTTAAAGTTTGTCCCTTTTTATTATAGATTGCAGTTTTCAAATAAGTATTTAAATAAGGAAAAAGTTCTGATATATCCCTCGATGGAGTTGCTATTATTCTTATTCTTTTTGAGTCTGTAGTGCACGGTTGTATAAAACTTAAATTGATTTCTTCTAAAAACATTGTTATCCCCCTGTAATTTATTATTTATATATCATAATATGCTTTATAAATTATTTAAAGCCTCTACTAACTTATCTATATCTTCTTTTGTATTAAAATACCCTATGCCTATTCTAAGAGTTCCCCTCTCTTTTGTATTAATTACACTGTGGGCTGTAGGCGCACAGTGTAGGCCTGCTCTAAGCATTATGTCATACTTTTGATCTAATATTCTCCCCACATCTTCTGGTTTTCTATCCTTTATATTAAAACTTATTACGCTTAATATTTTTTCACAATCTTTTGGACCATAAATTTCTATATCTTTTACAGTCTCCAACTTTTGTAGGGCGTATTTTGTGAGCTCTTTTTCTTTATTATGTATATTTTCTATTCCTTCTTTATTTAAAAACTTAATGGCTTCTCTTAAACCTGCTATACCACTGACATTTGATGTTCCAGTTTCTAAATGATTTGGATAATAATCAGGTTGGTATTCATATGCAGAGTCCCCGCCTGTTCCGCCAGCTTTTAGTGGCTTTATGTCTATATCAGTATTTATTATAAGCCCACCTGTTCCCATAGGTCCAAGTAAACTTTTGTGTCCTGTAAAAGCAAGAATATCTATATTGTCTTCTTTTACATCTATCTTCATAGCACCTGCGCTTTGTGCTGCATCAACTAAAAATGGTATGTTGTTTTCTCTTGCAATCTTACCTATTTCTTTTATAGGTTGAATTGTTCCAAGAACGTTTGATGCCTGTGTAAATACTATTAAGGCAGTGTCTTTTCTTATGTATTTTTTAATATCTTCTGGATTTGTAATTCCTTCTTCTGAACATTCTACTGTATCTATTTTTATATTTATATCTCTTTCTAAAGTTTTTAAACATCTCCAAACTGCATTATGTTCCAAGCTACTAGTTATAACATGATCATTTTCTTTTAGGATTCCTCTTATTGCTATATTTAGAGAATCAGTTACATTGCTTGTAAGCACAACTTTTTTAGGATTTTCAAAATTAAATAGCTTACCTATTAATTTCCTACATTCATAAACTATATAATCTGATTGCATAGCTTTTTTATACGAACCTCTGCCTGAAGAAGTACCGTTATTTATCATAAAATCATAAACTGCATCTGCTACTGCTTTTGGTTTTGGAAATGAAGTAGCTGCATTATCTAAATAAATTCCCATCCTATTTCCCCCTAATACTTTATATCATTTTAATTTATATCAATAAAAATATATGTACTTTAAAACACTTTTTGAATATTTTCAATACGTTCTTTTAACCAATTATAAATATCATTATAAACATCTTCATAATTTAATTCATTAAGAATCTCATGTCTGCCATCTTTATAAAGTTTTATATCTATATCTTGAATTCCACTTGCTTTATAATCTTTGTATATTTGTTCTACACTCTTTCCATAGTTTCCAACTGGGTCCATATCCCCTGATATAAATAACAGTGGTAAATCCTTAGGTATTTTTACTTTATTTTGAGGTTTTTGTATAAATTCTAATACATCAAACAGTGTCTCATATCCATTTAACGTAAATAAGAAAGTACAGTATTTATCATTTACATATTTATTTACGATATCTTTATCCCTACTTATCCAATCATTTGGTGTCTCTACTGGTTTAAACTTTTTGTTATAAGTACCAAATGCCATCTTTTCTACAAATTTACTTCTATAACCATCACCTTTAAAGGCTTTTAATATTTTTAAAACTGCTTTTCCACCTTTTAATACTAACTCTGGCTGACTTCCTGTACCTACAATTACTGCTCCATCTACTTCTTCCCCATAAGTCATTATATATCTTCTAATCAAAAAAGAACCCATTGAGTGCCCCAATACAAAATAAGGTATTTCTTCTCCAAATCTAGATTTTATATACTTTGTAACTTCGTATAAATCATCAACTACTGTCTTACTTTTATAATTCGTGTTAAAATAACCTAATTCATTATCATCTTTTGCAGTAAGACCGTGACCAAGGTGGTCATTGCCGACAACTAATATACCCTTTGAGTTTAAAAATTTTGCAAATCTATCGTATCTATCTATGTACTCTATCATTCCATGTGATATCTGCACAATAGCCTCGATATCACCTTCTGGTTCCCACACAATTGTGTGTAGATTATTTTCATTATTAGTAGATTTTATATAAAGTTCTGTTTTTTTCATTTCAGACTCTCCTTTACCATTTTTATTTTTTGTTATTCTACTAAAGAAAATTGTGTTATCTATTAAATTATATTACATTTTATTGCTTTACTGTTAAATTTTTTAAAATTATATTTATCAATAATTTTTAAATCAATATAATTTTTGTATTAAAAAACTGCCACAAATTTATAACTTATGACAGTTTTTAAAAATTTTATTTAATTATTGATTTAAGCTTCCATCTTCCGCTTTTGTATCTTATATATCCTATTAAAAAACCGATAACCCACCCAATAGGAACAGCGTAGTATACTATTGATTCACCTATACTATTTGAAAATACATATACTAGTATTAGTCTATGTATTTTCAAATAGTATAGGTGAATCAATAGTATACTACGCTGTTCCTATACTATTGATTCACCTATACTATTTGAAAATACATATACTAGTATTAGTCTAATTAAAAAATTCATCATTGTAGCTAATACAAATACACCAATATCTCCTGCACCTTTTAGCACTCCACAATAAGCATTCATAAATCCCTTTACTATATAAAATGCTGAAACTATACGAAGATACTTTATTGCAAAACCTATGGCATCTTTACTATTATTCTCATCTAAAAATAAATCTATTATATCTTTTCCTAAAATAAACAGCACTGAAAATATAGCAAGACTTGTCAAAGCTATCATAATTAAACTGCTTTTTAGTCCTTCTTTTACTCTGTTTATTTTCTTTGCACCTATATTTTGTGCTGTAAATGTTCCGACAGCATTTCCAAATGATGCGAGCGGAATCATAGTTATCGAATCTATTTTAGAAGCTATTGTATATCCTGCTATTATAGATGATCCAAATGTATTTACTACAATTTGTACTAAAAATATGCTTATATACACAAATGACTGTTGGAATATTGAAGGAATTGCTATCTTGCTCATATTTTTAAATATAGAAAAATTAAAAAGCCCTATATCTTTAGTATCATTATTATCTCCATTATTTATATTTATTTTTTCTCTAAACTTTTTTAGATTTAAAAATAAATAAGCTGTAGATAAAAATGCAGATATACCTTGAGCAATTAATGTAGCCACTGCAACTCCAACTACTCCATAATTTAATTTTACTACAAATATTAAATCTAAAAGTATATTTAAGAAACTCGAAAATATAAGGAAATACAGAGGTATTTTTGATTCGCCAAGTGCATTAAAAATTGATGTAATTATATTATATAAAAACATAAATGTAAGACCTAAAAAGTATATTTTTAAATATTTAAGTGCATCATCAAAAATATTTGCTGGTGTCTTCATAATTTCAAGCAAAAAGTCAGAAATTAACCATCCTATACATCCTAAAAAAACACTTAATATGCTTATAGCTATTATAGAAGTATATATAGATGTCTTCATTTTATAAATCATTTTAGCACCATAATATTGAGCTATAACGACTGCACAACCTATTCCACTTCCGATGGCTATCGACATAAACACCATCGTTATAGAATAAGATGCACCTACTGCTGCTAGAGCATCTTCTCCGATATAGTTTCCGACAATAATTGAATCTACTAAATTATAGAGTTGTTGAAATACACTGCTTAAAACTAAAGGTATAGAAAAGTATGCAATTGATTTTGCTGCATTTCCCTCTGTCATATAATTTCCCATAAACTATTTTTAGAGAAAAAAATCCTCTAAACTCTCCTTTCATCTTAGCTACTTTATAGATTCTGTTTTTTCTTGTTTTAAATTATTTCTTTTTAAAAAAGACAATTTTGTTTCTGAAATTATAATAGCACTAAATATTATTAAACAACCTATTACCATTCTAACAGTCAAAACTTCATGTAAAATTATTACTGATAAAATAGTCCCAAATACTGACTCTAATGCTAATATAATTGCTGACTTTGTTTCGCTTACGTCTTTTTGACATATTGTCTGAAGTAAAAACGCAATAGTTGTAGAAAATATTCCTAAATAAAGTACCCCTATAATAGATGACATCTCTGCATTTATCCTTACTTCATTAAATAAAATTTGAACTACTAAAGATAAAACAGTTGCAACGCTAAACTGTACTACTGTCAATACGACTGGATTGTATTTTTTTACAAATTCTCCAGTAAAGAATATATGAAATGCAAATCCAAACGCACATATTATTGTCAGGAAATCACCTAAATTAATGCTAAAATCAGCTTCTAAAGATAATATTCCTATACCTAAAATCGCTATAATGCTGCTTATTATTCCATACTTATCAAGAGGCCTTTTATAAAGTATAAACCCTATAAACGGTACTATTACTACATTTATAGCTGTCAAAAATGCATTTTTTGATGCTGTTGTATAAGCCATACCAAACGTTTGAAATGCAAATGCTATAAATAAAAATAATCCTATAATACTTCCTGATATTATTGCTTCTTTAGTTATATTATTTTTAATTTCTTTAAAAAATATAACTCCAATTAAAACTGCACCTATAAAAAACCTAATCGTCAATATCTGTAATGGTGTAAGACCTCCACTTAAAGATATTGAAACACCTATAAATCCACTTCCCCATATAAATGCAGTTAATGATAATCCTAACTCTCCCTTATACTTTCTAAACATAGCTCCTCCTGCTTTAAATTTTTATAGTTTGTTTTATTACTATCTTACATTATTATATTATATTTTTTGTTATATAACCATATTTTGTATACAATGTAAAAATATAAAACCCAGGTATTAATTTAATACTTGGGTTTTATATATAAATTATTTTATTGGGTCTTCAAATGAAGGTGGTGTAGGGTTAAAATCTCCATGTGAAGGACCTGGTGTAGATAAATCAAAGTAAAGTTTTGAATCTTTTGTAACACCAAAGTCTTTATTAGAACCTGTATCTTTGACTTTGTTTAATGCTTCTCTAAATAAAGCATTGTGAGCTTCTTCTCTGTTTAATAAAAAGTCTATGGTTTCTTTTACATATTTGTCGTCTATTTGTCTATATAGATATTCATATACGACTTTTGCACGTTGTTCTGATGCTATATTAGATAGTAAGTCTGCAACTAAGTCTCCAGTTACTGTTACATATTTTGCATCCCATGATTCACCTGATGAATTCATAAGAACCGGTGATAATCCAGTAAGTACATGAGTTTCGATTTCTCCACCTTTTACTGATTCATAATCTAAATCATGTCCATTTAATAAGTTTATTGTTTGTGCCACCATCTCCATATGACTTAATTCTTCTGCTGCTATATCCATAAATAAATCTTTTATCACTGGGTCTTTTATTCTAAAGCTTTGTGACATATATTGCATAGCCGCCTTTAATTCACCATTTGCACCCCCTAGCTGTTCTTGCATCAAAGCTGCATATTGTGGATTTGGTTTTTCTACTTTTACTTCACGCAATAATTTTTTCTTATGTTCAAACATCTTCTTCCTGCTAAAATACTGTTTATTTTATTATTTGCGTGTTTTTGTAATTTATTATAAGTTTTCTATATTAATTGATAAATCTAATACTTTTCCCTACAATTAAATTAAGTATCATTTCTAATTACATATGCTTTAATTAAGGAGGAAATTTTATGGATAACTTAACAAGATTCTTTTCATTCGAATTGCCTACAAAAATAATATATGGGGCAAATTGTCTAGATAATTTATGTGTTGAATTAAAAGAAAACAAAGGTAAAAAACCTATAATAATTACTGACAAGGGCGTTGAAAAAGCTGGTATTTTGAAAAAAATAACAGATTTATTAGATAAAGATAATTTTTCTTATATAATTTATGATGGTGTTGAGGCCAACCCTAAAGATGTAAATGTCGAAGAAGGCGCAAAAATAGCAAGAGAAAATGACTGTGACTGTATAATAGCAGTCGGTGGTGGTAGCCCTATCGACTGTGCAAAATCTGTCGGTGTTTTACTTGCTCATAACGATACAGAAATTAAAAAATACGAAGGCAAAACTGCCGCAACAAAACCACTTCCTCTTTTCATAACAATACCAACAACATCAGGAACAGGAAGCGAAATAACTTTCTCTTCAGTTATAACTGATACTAAAAATAAATATAAAATGACAGTAAAAAGCAAATACACAGCTGCAAAAGTGGCAATTTGTGATCCTGTACTTACTCTATCAGTTCCACCAGCAGTAACAGCTGCAACAGGAATGGATGCATTAACTCACGCAATCGAAGCCTACACAGCAACTTGTTCAGAACCAATAGCCGATGCAGTATCTTTATATGCAATCGAACTTATATACAACAATTTAAAAACAGCCGTTTTTGAAGGAGATAACCTACAAGCAAGAAGTGCAATGCTTATGGGAAGTATGTTAGCAGGAATCGGATTTAGTCACTCAGACGTCGCAAGCGTACACTGTATAGCCGAAGCCCTTGGTGGAATGTTCGACCTTGCACATGGAGTTTGTAATGCAGTCTTACTTCCTCATGTTATGGAATACAACAAAGACTACTGTGTATCAAAATACGCCAGAGTTGCAAAAGTAATGGGATTTGAATTTAAAAGTGATGATGAAGGGGCTGAATTAGCAGTTAAAGCAGTTCAACAACTTGCTTTAGATATAAAACTTCCTTTATTCTCTGAGTTGAATGTTGAACCTAAAGACTTTGATATATTAGCCGACAAATCAGTTATAAATATATCTACTGAGAGCAATCCAAGACCTATGAGTAAAGAGGATTACTTGAATGTACTTAATAATGCTTATAATGCAAAATAGTTGGATTTGTTAAAATATATATTTTCAATTAAAAAACCTCCTTCAATAAATATTTTGATAAGGAGGTTTTTTAATATATTAACATCTCTTTATTTACATTTTTAAATCATTATTTTGGATAACTCTAAGTTGTTATCAAACTATTAGCAATATCGTAATCATCCTTATTTACAAAAACAAAATATTCATATGAATAATTCTCTGATTTAGGCCAAGTACCTACAATCATTTTGTCTATCATCTGACCTTCTATTACAAAACACTCAATCCCCCACCTTTTATCATAGTATATAACAATTGCGAACTTAATTATATTATACAAAGTATTCTATTTTTCTTTATTTCAACTTTAAAATATCAAACTTATAATTATAACTTGTTCCAATTTTTATTATAAGCTTCTATAATATTTTTAACATCAGAGCTTTTAAATAATGTACTCATTACTGCATAATCATCACAATACTCTACAATTTCGTCCACATTTTGAGGTAGTATTCCTCCAAGTGCGACGATTTTCACCTTGGTTAAACCTCTAGAATTTTTTAAAAGTTCAACACCTCTAGGCTTTAATCTTTCTTTACATTTTGTTTCAAAAATATGTGAAAGAGTTATATAATCTATGTCTATTTTTTTACTTTCTATAATTTTATTTAACTCAATAACTTCGTCTGTGCTGTGTAGTGAAAGTCCTATTTTTTTATTTTTGTCGAATTTATAATCCATACTTAGCAAATCCTTAAACAACTTATATGGAAGGTGTATCCCATAAACCTGATAATTCTCATATAATTCAATCGAGCTATTTACAATTATATTTATGTCTGCGTTATTTTCTTTTAGAGCCAAAACTATCTCATTATACAGTTTTTCCAAGTCTTTATATTCTAAATCTTTTTCTCTTAGAATCAAGTACTCTACATTATTTTTAGCAGCTTCAACTATAGTTTTTATGTATTTTTCTTTTGAGCATAGATTTCTGTTGCTGATTAAATACATTTAAAATCTCTCCCAATCTTTAAATACGTATTGGTATCCAATTGAGTTTAACATTTTGCCCACTTCTTCTAAGCTAGCATCTGTATTATTTTCAAATTGGTTAGTTCCTGCTTCTCCTAAAGTATGCCCGCCTACGTCTGTTGTTACTTCGGCACTTAATTTTGTAACCCCTAGTGGCATTACATTTTTTCTAAATTCTAAATCCTCTCTTGTCGAAACATTTAATGCAGCATGAGGATCAAAAAGTCTCATAACTGTCATTATTTGAAATTCTGTTTTGTCGTCTACTGGATTTATATCTTCAAAACTTCCCTTAAATGGCTTCATTCTAGGTGCTGAATAAGAAAGCTCTATATGTGGATACTTTGTTTTTAAATACTCTCCATGTAAAATAGTGAAAAATGCATCTCTTCTAAAGTCTGCAAGTCCTAAAAGAGCACCTATTGATAAGCTTCTCATTCCTGCTATCGCCCCTCTTTCTGGAGCGTCTAATCTAAATTTAAAATTTGCTTTTGGCCCTTTTATATGCACTTTTTTATAAACTACTTCATCATAAGTTTCTTGGTAAACAGTAAGCGAATCTGCTCCATTTTGAACAAGATATCTATATCCTTCTACTTCCATTGGATATACTTCTATACCTATAGATGCAAATCTATCTGAAATAAGTTTTATCGCATCTCCTATGTATTCAACTGGTGAATGTCTTTCACTTTCGCCTGTTAATACTAAAATATGTTTAAAGCCCATATCAGCTATATAGTCAGCTTCTTTTTTAATTTGCTCCATATTTAATTTTCTTCTGTTTATCCCACTTTTACAGTTGTATCCGCAATAAACACAATGGTTTACACAATAATTTGAGATATACATAGGAGTGTATAGTGTTACAGTTTTTCCTAGATGTTGAAGACTCAATCTATGGGCCTTTTGCGCCATATGCTCTAGGTGTTTCATAGCTTTTGGTGATAATAAGTTTAAAACATCCATATGGTCTAACTTATTTTTATTCAAACTTCTTAAAACATCGTTATCAGTAACATTTTCAAAATATCCATCAAAGTCAAAATCTCTGTATTTTTCTACAACTTCATAAAAACTCATCTTAAATCCCCCTTAGAAACTCCCTAAGAAACCTGTTAAAGGTGATGATGCATTTGCAAAGCTACTAACTGGTCCTGTTTTTCCTAAGAATGCCTCTCTTCCACCTTCTACTGCTAATCTAAATGCATTCGCCATTTTAACTGGATCTTGTGCTGATGATATAGCTGAATTTACTAAAACTGCATCTGCTCCCATTTCCATTGCCTCCATTGCTTGAGATGGTTTACCAATTCCTGCATCTACTATTATATTTGTATCTAATTCGTCTATCATTATTTGGATCATTTCTTTCATTTTTAGGCCTCTATTTGAACCGATTGGCGCCCCCAGTGGCATTACAGCTGCTGCTCCTGCCTCTATTAAACGTCTTCCTGCATATAAATCTGGGGACATATATGGAAGCACTATAAACCCTTCATCAGCTAATATTTTAGTTGCTTTTATTGTTTCTTCGTTGTCTGGAAGAAGATATCTTGTATCTGATATTACTTCTATTTTTATAAAATCACCACAGCCCATTTTTCTAGAAATTCTAGCGATTCTAACTGCTTCTTCTGCATTAGTTGCTCCTGATGTGTTTGGAAGTATAGTCATGTTTTTTGGAATATAAGTTAAGATATTTTCATTTGGATTTTCTAAATCAACCCTTCTTATTGCCATTGTTATTATTTCGCTATTACTTGCTTTTATAACTTCTGGAAGTATGTCGTTGCTTCCAAATTTCCCCGTCCCTATTAAAAGTCTGCTATCAAATTCGTGTCCACCTAATATTAATTTATCCATTTTATTTCCCCTTTTCATAATTCAATATTTAAATTGCTATTTTAAGTAAATCATTGCCTTCTAGTTTAATCTTTTTTTATATCTTCAATTAAAATTTTCATTGCTAAATTCGCCATATGATTTGCGCATATTGAAACTCTTGGAGCCATTAGACCCTCTCCTTCTTTTGCTTCATGTTCAAAATCACCGCAAATATAAAATTTGTCTCTTATTTTTTTAGTTTGTATTATATTTGAATCATAATATCCAGCCATTCCAGATGATGCAATAAGGTATTTATCTTTAAAATTTCTTAATACGGTATTGCAAAGTGTCGCCTTGTTTTTCGGATCATCAAATGCCTCGATTACGATATCACATTCTTTTAGAAAATCTATATTTTCTTTTGTAACAAATATATCTTTTGTTTTTATTTTTACAAAAGGATTTATTTCATCAATTATAGATTTAAGTGCCTCAGTTTTTTTCATACCGATGTGTTTTACAAAGTACTGTTGTCTGTTTAAATTTGACGGTTCGACAACATCATAATCCACTAAGATAATTTCCCCTACACCAACTCGTGAAAGTGAAATTGCTATATTAGAGCCTAACCCTCCAAGACCTAAAACTGCAACTTTTCCGACTTTAAGCTTATTATGTACATTTGGAGTATGTCTAGCAATCATAACTCTTTCTAACTCGTCTTTTGTTGGGATTTTACCCCTTTCAATAAGTGTAAGTCTATCATCTTCTTTTAAAACTTTATCTTCCTTTAATGGAAATCCATTTAATATAACTACATCACAGTTTTTTTCTACTTTATCTCTAAGTTTATAAGCTGTGTCGTTTTCTTCTATTTCTGTTTGAATTTCGTTTAAAAATATCTTCAAATCAACCACCCCCAACAAAACTTATAACTTCTACTGTGTCTTGATTTTTTAATACATATGTACTGTAAACTTCGTCGTCTATTATTTCCATATTCACTTCTACAACGACTTTTTGTGGATTTAAATTATAATATTTTAGAAGTTGTTCAATAGAAATATCTTCTTGTAAATCTACAGTTTTCCCGTTTAATATCATATTGTCCCCCTTATAATTTTATATTAGTTAGAAATCTTTCTAAAAAACAAAAAAAGCAGAAAATAAATCATACCCGCGGTGGTATGCCCCATTTTCTGCTTTTTAAGCTACTGTTATATTACCATTTTATGCAATTTATGTCAATTATTTTTATGATAATATTTTCCATTTTTCATTTAGATATTTAAATTACTATTTTTATATCTAAACTTTTGCATCATTAAACTAATTATATAACTAAACAACTTCTTTTTGTTCTTCTTTAAATTCTTCTAAATCCACAACTCTATCGCATATCTTGTCTACTAAAGCTTTTTCATGACTTATAACAACAACACCTATATCATTTTTCTTTGCATAATCTAAAACTACATTCCAAATTTGTGCCTGTGTTATTGCATCTAGCATAGTCGTCATTTCATCTGCTATTAAAAATTTAGTCTTCGGTGATAATGCCCTTATAACACAGAAACGTTGAAGTTCTCCGCCTGAAAGTTCGCTAGGCCATCTATTCATCCAACCTTCTTTAATCCCCATAGCTTCTATTAATTCTTTTGATGGTGTAAATGATTCGTTTATTATTTTTTTCATCTTCCACTTTGGATTAACAGATTTTTCGGGATGTTGGAATATTAATTGAACAGGGTTGTATCCGTTTTTTTCTCTCTTGCATCCTTCAAGCACAACTTCACCGCTTTCTGGAGTTATATACCCTGCCAAAATTTTAGCAAGTGTTGTTTTTCCAAATCCACTCGGTGCTACTAAACCTACTACTTCTCCGCTATTTATATGAAAATTTATATCTCTCAAAACATATTTATCTTTTGTATATTTAAAATTTATATTTTCAGCTTTAAGTTGCATGAATACATCTCACCTTTCCGTTTCTAATTTCTTTAATTTCAGGAACTTTTTCTTCACATTCTTTCGTTTTTATCTTACATCTATCGCAAAATACACATCCATTTGGAAGTTCATTTGGAAGTGGTTGTGTCTTGTCGTCCATCGCTTTAAAGTCGTGATCTGGTAAAGCTTTGTAAAGTGCCTTTGTATAAGGATGTCTAAGCTCCTTTTCATTATTTATAAAGTCCTTTGTATTTGCTATTTCTAATGTAGAACCTGCATAAAAAATTGCCACCTTGTCAGCTATTTTAAGTGCTGCAGATATATCATGAGTTATCATAAGTATTGCACATCCACTGTCAGCGACTTTTCTAAAATCTTTTAATACTTCATTTAAAGATTCTTCATCTAATCCTGGAGTTGGCTCATCTGCTATGATAACTTTGCTGTTTGATGCAAGGGCTGTACATAGAAGTACTTTTCTCGCCATTCCTCCTGATAATTGGAATGGATAATAGTTTTTTACCTTTTTATCTAAGTTGTATTTTTCAAACAAGTTGTCCACTATTTCATCTTGAACTTTTTTATTTTTATCTTTTATTGATATCTTTATTTGTTTTCCTACTCTTTTTAGTGGGTCTAAATAATTTACAGACTGAGGTATAAGAACAATCTCATCACCTCTAAGCTTTTGTTTTCTAGCTTCTGTAAGTTCTTCTCCCTTATAAATTATATTTCCTTCTGTAAATGAATTATCTGGTAGTATTCCGAGGATAGCATGTGCAAGCAAGCTCTTACCAGAACCACTAGAACCGACAACTGCTAATATTTCCCCTTCATTTAATTCTATATCTAAATTTTTAATTACGTTTAAATCACTTCTAACTAATCCTTTTGTATATTGAGAAAAAGATATTCCCAAGTTTTCGACTTTTAAAATTGGTTCCTTCATCTCTACCTCCTATTTATACGCTGTTTTAGGATTTATTAATTTTTCTATATTTTTGCCTATTCTATCTACCATCATAGAAACTAAAACCAAGCTAAGTCCTGGGAAAAATGCAAGCCACCAATCGCCACTTGTAAGATATTTCATACTTTCTGAAAGTATTACACCTATTGCTGGTTCGTGTGGTGGAAGCCCGAATCCCAAGAAAGTTACTGATGCTTCGTGTAAAATGGCATGCGGGAATATAAGCACGGCGCCTACTATTATCTGCGGAATTACATGAGGAAGCACGTGTTCTTTTGCAATATACCAATTTGATTTACCGAAGTTTCTTGCAATCTTGGTATAATCAGACTCCATAATCTGCATAACTTCTGCCCTTATAACTCTAGTAAGTGATGTCCAGTGTGTTGCTGCAACACCAATAACAATACCTTTCATTCCTCCACCCATTGCAATTGATATAAGTATTACGACTAATGTATGTGGAACTGATAAAACTAAATCTATAAACCAAGTTACAACAGAGTCTACTTTTTTCCCAAATGTAGGCCCAATAACCCCTAAAAATATAGCTATTATCGTACTTGTAAAAGTAGCTAAAAGTCCTATTTTCATACTTATGCTAAGGCCTTTTACAGTTCTAGTTAACATATCTCTTCCTACCCAATCAGTCCCAAATAAGTGAGCAAATGAAGGGGCTTGCAATTTATTTAATAAATCTACATATAAATCGTCTTCTCCTATAAAACTTCCCCAAACTAAAATAGCAATGAAGAAAAAAACAAATAATCCTATAGAAAATATTGTCTTTTCTCTAACCCCTAAATTAAGGTATTTTCTTTTTGATGTCTGTCTGTTTTCTTTAATATTTTCCATTATAAATCTTGCCCCTCCCTAATTCTAGGATCTACTACTCTATATAATAAATCAGCTATTATATTTCCAGAATAAACAAAAATTAAACTTATTATTGCTATTCCCATAAGAAGAGGTAAATCTCCTTTAAGTCCTGCTGAAACTGTCGCTTGACCTAAACCTGGGTATGAAAATACTTGCTCAACAAATATAGTTCCTCCAAATAATTCACTAAAAGATAAAAATTGAAGTGTTATTGCTGGAAGTGATACATTTTTAAGCACATGATTAAAAACTATGCTCATTTGACTTTCCCCACGTGCCTTTGCAAATAATACATAATCTGTCTCCATTATTTCGATGACTTTTTGTCTAGTATTCATACATATACTTGAAATACTTATTATTGATAGCGTCAGTGCTGGAAGTATTATATGTTGCATTCTCTCAATAAAGCCTACATTTTCTGATAAAACTCCTATTGGAACGCTAAGAGCCACCGGGAACCACCCCAATTTTACAGAAAACAGTATTATAAATAATATTCCAAGCCAAAATGTAGGAGTGGACATTATTATGTAACAATATCCACGGATTATTTTATCTATTAATTTTCCTTCTTTTATTCCTGATATAATTCCTAAAATAAACCCTATAATTCCAGAGAGTATCCATGATATTCCCATAAGCCATATAGACGACATAAATTTTTGTCCTATTACTTCTAAAACTGGTCTTCTGTATATCATTGAAGTACCCCAGTCTCCACTTATAATCGATTTAAACCAAGACCAAAATCTAATTAGTGGTGGTTGATTTAATCCCCAATGCTCTGCTATTAATGCTCTTTGTTCTGCGCTTACTTTTGTAGATGCACCTACATAAGCTGTAACTGGATCTATTGGAGATAATTCCATTAAAACAAAAGTAATTATACAAAGAGCGACTAAAAGAGTTATTAATTTTAATATCTTTTTAGTAAAAAATTTCCCTATTCCTTTATTCATGATCTCTCTCCTTAGAATTTTTAAAACTAAAATGCCAAACTAGCACCTATAAAATAGGTACTAGTTTATATTAATTGTATCTATTATTTTTTATATATTTATTTCCATGACCATTCAGTAACATTGTCAAATATTCTTCCACCATGTGGTTGAACAACTGGATTACCAAAGTCAAATCCATCTGCTGCTAAATAAACGTGGTTTGCATTTACAAGCCAACAATATGGCGCATCTCCTTTAGCAGATGTGTATTTTTGAAGGTCTTTCCAATAAGGAAGTGCTTCATTTTCATCTGTAGCATCTAATGCTTTATCTATATCTTCATTTACATTTTCGTTGTTGTAACATCCTGCATTATCCCAGGCTACAGTTCCTCCTGCTATAGGACCATAGTATAAGTTGTATAATTCTGATGGGTCTCCTGAACCAAATCCAAATAATACAGCTTCTTTATGTATATCATCAAGGATCGTATCCCAAGTTCTGACTTCTAGGTTAACACTTATACCGATTTCTTTTGCTACATTTACAAATTCTAGTGCTATTTCTTGTCTGTATTCACCTTCAGTATAAAGTAATTTAAATTCTGCCTTTTGTCCGTCTTTTTCTACTATGCCATCGTTATCAGTATCTTTCCATCCACCATCAGCTAATATTTTTTTAGCTTCATCTACATTTGCATATTCATCTTTAGATAATTCAGTATCTTTATCTTCCCAAGGCATTTGTTCAAGACCTGTTGTAGAGACTGTTCCATATCCATTAAGTACTCCATCAACTATTTTTTGTCTATCTACTGCAGTATTTAACGCTTTTCTTATTGCTTCATCACTCGTAACATTGTTACCCATATCATAACCATCTTTGGCTTTTTTACCTTCAGCTTGCATTGGGAATTCAACACCATAACATTCTATACTATCTATGTCTATTACTTTAGCTCCATCTACTTTCTTATCAGCTAGGTTTCCGTTTATTTGACAGACATCTATATCTCCAGTTTGAACTGCTGAATAAGCTGCATCTGTATCTAAAAATACCATAGTTAATTGTTTAATTTGTGGTTTATCACCATAATAATTTTCATTAGCCTTTGCTATAACTTGTTGACCTTTATCCCATTGAACAAATTCATAAGGTCCAGATCCAATTGGATTATCTTTGAAATTTTCATCATAAGCATGTTTAGGAACAATTCCTAAATATGCTAATCTTTCCATAAATGCAGAATATGTTCTATTTAATTTAAATTCTACTGTTGTATCATTTGTAGCAGTTATACTATCTATCATAGTTAAATCTATTTCTGAGCCTGATTTTTTAGCAGTTTCATATGTAAATACTACATCTTCTGCTGTTACTTTTTCTCCATCTGTAAATTTAGCATCATCTCTGATAGTAACAGTCCATGTTAATTTATCGTCAGACACTTTATACCCTGTTGCTAAATCATTTTCAAAACCAAGCTCTTTATCTCTTTTAAATAAAGTTGAGAAAAATACTCTTGTAAGTGAACCATGTCCACCTGTTGTAGCATCAAATCCAGCTTCCGGTTCTGATCCAATTGCTACTATTAGTTCATTATTTTTTATTCTTTCTTCTCTTTTTGATGTACTCTCCTTAGATGATGCTTTTGAAGAGTCGTTACTAGAAGAACATCCTGTTAGACTTCCAACAGACAGCATTAAAGCCATTCCTACAGCTAAAATCTTTTTTAATTTCATAATAATCCTCCCTAATCTTTAACTATTCTTTGGTTTTTTAATATATAGTTTGCAATTAACCCTCTTGTTTAATATAAAAAAGCCATGAAGGTTCAAACCTTCATGGCTTATATATCATTCATTGATATTTTACAAATTAAATATTAACTTAGGATAAGTGTATCATATTGTTAATATTTTCTCAACAACTTTATGGTAAATTTTCACTTTTTTAAATTAACCTTTATATTTTATTTAGCTTCTTTTGCTACTTCTTCATCCTCTTCATCAGTTATTTCTTTATTGCCCCAATAGTTAGCAAGTACTGAAACGGAAAATGCATGCCATATACCTGCTATTGCCGGTGCTATCGCTGCCTCTGGTGCAAAATGTGCTGCTGCTAAAACTGTTGCTAATGTAGCATTTTTCATACCTGTTTCTATAGATAAAGTTCTTCTCTTTCTTTCTTTAAATCCAACAGCTTTACCACCAAAGTAACCACATAAATATCCATATACATTATGTATAACTACTGCAAGTGCTACTATTAATACTGATGCATTTAATTTAGATGCATTAGCTGCTACTATACCTGCTACTAAAACTACCATAGCAAGACCAGATACAGAAGGTAATACTCTTATACATTTAGCTGCTGCTTTAGAAAAGAAAGTATTAGCTAGTACACCTAATATTATTGGTATTAAAACAACTTGAGATATTGATATAAACATACCTATACCATCAACTTGTACGTAAGTACCTGCAAATAAATAAATTAATGCTGGTGTTACAATTGGTGCTAAAAAAGTAAATATTGAAGTATATGTTACTGATAATGCAACATCTGCTTTAGCTATAAAACTCATTACATTTGAAGTAGTTCCTCCTGGACATGCTCCTAATAATATAAGTCCTACTGCCACATCACCTTGTAATCCTAATAATTTAACTACTATAAATGCGCCTACTGACATAGTTACCATTTGAATTAAAAGTCCTAATATAACATCTTTTGGTTTTTTAAGTATAAGTATAAAATCATCTTTAGTCAGTGTCATACCCATACCAAACATTATAAATCCTAAAATATAGTTGAAATATGGCACTACACCTATAAATATATTTGGATTAATATAAGATATAGCTGCTCCAATTAAAACTAGTAGTGATAAGTATTTTTTTACAAATACACCTAATTTGTCTACAAAATTCATGATAATGCCCCCTTTTATTTAATTATTTACCATAAAATTATAATAACAAATGCCCTTTTATGAACTGTATATGAATAAAAGGCTTTATTTACATAATAGTAACATAATATTCAAAAAAATCATTATTTTTAATTAATTATTATATATAATTTTATTTATATAGTTTAAAAACTTACATTTTCTATACAATATAATCTGCCTTTTATATAACCTTGTAATATTTTATTTTTCTCAATTGTATAAAAAATAAGGCAAGTTAAACTTACCTTATTTTAATTTAAGACACTATTATTTTTATAAATTTTTTCTTTCCAATTTGTACGACAAATTCGCCTTCTTTTGGCAAGAACTCTTCTTTAGTTATTTTTTTATCATTTATTTTTACTCCACCTTGTGCTAAAAGTCTTCTAAATTCACTTTTACTAGATACTAAACCTTTATCTACTACTATTTGGATTAAATCGAAGTTTTCTTTTTCTGCATTTATTGTATCTATATCTTTTGGCTTTTGTCCCATTTGGAATATCATTTTAAATCTCTCTTCTGCTTGATCTACTTCTTCTGCTGTGTGATATAAGCTGACTATTTCTCTCGCTAAATCCATTTTTATATCTCTTGGATTTATGTTTTCATCTTTTAATTTAGATTTTACTTCTTTTATTTTTTCATCACTTACATCAGTTAATAATGTATAGTATTTTACAATTAGTTCATCTGGTATTTCCATGACCTTTTGATATTTTGATTTTGCCGATTCGTAAATTCCTATATAATTGCCTAGAGTTTTACTCATTTTATTTTTGCCGTCTAATCCCTCTATAAGAGGCATCATAATTACAACTTGTGGCTCTTTTCCTATCTCCTTTTGCAGAGTTCTGCCAGAAAGCAAATTAAATCTTTGGTCTGTTCCTCCAAATTCTATATCTGCTTCAATAGCAGTCGAATCAAAAGCCTGCATTAAAGGGTAGAAAAATTCATTTAAATATATAGGTCTTTGATTTTCAAATCTCAGCCTAAAATCTTCTCTTTCTAACATCCTAGCTACAGTTGTAGATTGTGTTAATTTTAATACATCTGCAAACGTCAATTTAGATAACCACTCACTATTAAATTTTATAGTTGTCTTTTCTTTATCTAAAATCTTAAATACTTGTTCTTCATATGTTCTAGCGTTTTGTAATACTTCTTCATCAGTTAAAGACTTCCTCATTTTAGACTTTCCTGTAGGGTCTCCTATTTTTCCAGTAAAATCACCTATTATTATAATAATTTTATGGCCTAAGTCTTGTAA
>CAMEPL010000039.1 GCA_945931665.1 uncultured Clostridium sp.
TTAAGTGATAACAAAAAATTTATACTTCAAAAAGTTTTAGATAATAAAGGAAGTATAAAATTAGATAAATTAGTTGAAAAAAAAATAGAATATTCTACACAAGTTGCAGAAGATGAAGAGTTATATAATATAAAAGATAAAAAAAATCTGAAAAGAAAAGTTGCCGACAATCTAAATAATCTTCTATATAAAATGAAAGAAGAATCCTTAATAGATGTAAAATGGGAGTATAAAAGCATAAAAAATGAGATAAAAATATGCTATGTATCATTAACAATGAATTATGTGGATATGATGTTTTATATAAAAGAAAATAAAATAAGACTTGGTGACAAACAAAAGCAAGTTTTAGAGTTTTTAAAGAACAACGATGATGTAGATATTAATGATTTAATGGAATTATTAAAAGCATCAAAGTCTAGTATAAATTCTTTAAAAGAAAAAAACTTAATTGAATTTAAATACGAAGATTTTTATAGAAAGACAAAATCAAATTTTAACTATAAAAATAAAGATGTAGTTTTAAATGAAGAACAAAATAATGCTATAGAAATGATTACATCAGAGATGTTTAATCAAGAGAAAAAGCCTTATATGATACATGGGGTAACAGGAAGTGGAAAGACGGAAGTATATATGGAAGTTATAGATTATGCATTAAAACAAGGCCTTGATAGTATTGTTTTAGTGCCTGAAATCTCATTGACGCCACAAACTATAGCGAGATTTAAAAATAGATTTAAAGATATTGTTGGAGTATTTCACAGTAGATTATCTGAAGGTGAAAAACACGACGTATTTAGAGAAATAAAAAAGGGAAATATAAGAATTTTGATAGGAGCTAGGTCTGCTATATTTGCACCATTTAATAGCTTAGGTGTAGTTATAGTAGATGAATTCCACGAAAGCTCTTATAAATCAGATAAAAACCCAAAGTTTTCAACATTAGAAGTAGGAAGATACTTAGTAAATAAAAGAAATATAACTTTAGTATTAGGTTCTGCAACACCTTCTATTGAAGAGTATTATAGGGCTAAGAGTGGTGAATATGAACTTATTGAGCTTAAAAATAGAGCGAATAATAAACCTCTTCCAAAAATTGAAGTTGTAGATATGAAAGAGGAACTTAAATGTGGTAATAGAAGTTTTTTAAGTAATAGATTGAAACTTCAAATAGAAGAAGAAATAAAAAATAATAATCAAGTTATTTTATTTCTAAATAGGAGAGGATATTCAAGTTTTGTATCGTGTAGAGAATGTGGATATGTTTTTAAATGTAAAAACTGTGATATTTCACTTACTTACCATAAAAAACAAAATATAGGTAAGTGCCACTACTGCGGATATGAAGAAGTTATACCAAAGAAATGCCCAGAATGTGAAAGTAAATATGTAAAGGCTTTTGGTCTAGGTACAGAAAAAATAGAAGAAGAGATAAAGCATATATTTGAAGGTGTAAGAGTTTTAAGACTTGATAAGGACACAACTTCACAAAAACACGAACTTGAAAATATATTAAATAAATTCCAAAATAGAGAAGCCGATATACTTATAGGTACGCAGATGATAAGTAAAGGACTTGATTTTAACCATGTAACATTAGTAGGAATACTATCAGCGGATATGATGCTAAATTTCCCAGACTTCAAAAGCTTTGAAAATACATTCCAACTCGTTACTCAAGTTTCAGGTAGGGCAGGACGTTCTGAAAAAGAAGGAAAAGTAATACTTCAAACTTATGACAGTCAAAGTAGTGTGATAAAGAGAATAGTTGATTATGATTTTGAAGGATTTTATGAAGATGAAATAAAAATTAGAAAACTATTTAATTACACACCATTTAATAATATGCTTAGTGTAGTTATAAGCGGTAAAAATGAACATATGGTAAAGAAAAATATAACAACCCTTTACAATAATATAGTTTATTTATTAAAAGAGCGTGGAATACAGAATTTTGAATTTATTTTAGGACCGAATCCATGTTCAATAGCAAAAATAAATTCAAATTATAGATGGCAAATATTATTTAAAGATGATAATATTGAAATAAATTTATTAAAGGGTATAATAAAATATATATGTATAACTAAAAGAGACGTTGTTTTTGACAAAGAGGTTAACATATCAATAGATATTAATCCAAATAGTATTTTATAATTTATAAAATTTAATGGAAAATTGAGGAGGAAGAAAAATGGCATTAAGACAAATAGTGAAAATAGGTGAACCTGTTTTAAGAAAAAAATCTAAAGTAGTTAAAGAAATAAACGATAGAGTTATAGAATTATTAGATGATATGGCTGATACAATGTATGAGGCAGACGGTGTAGGTCTTGCAGCACCTCAAGTTGGTATACTTAAAAGAGTAGTTGTAATAGATATAGGAGATGGACTTATAGAACTTATAAATCCAGAAATAATAGAAACAGAAGGTGAATATTTAGACAACGAAGGTTGCTTAAGTGTTCCAGGAGAAAGTGGAGATGTATTAAGACCATATAAAGTAAAAGTTAGAGCTCAAAATAGATTTGGTGAAACTATTGAAATTGAAGGTGAAGAATTATTAGCAAGAGCTTTCTGTCATGAAATAGATCACTTAGACGGAATATTATATGTAGATAAAGTAGTAAAATAGGAGTTGATTTATTTGAAAATATTATTTATGGGAACACCAGATATAGCTAGCGGGTGTTTACAAGAACTTATAGATAAAAGATACGATATAATAGGTGTAGTTACACAACCAGATAAACAAGTTGGTAGAGGTAAAAAAATAGTATTCTCACCTGTTAAACAAGTTGCAATAGAAAATAATTTACCAGTATATCAACCGGTAAAAGCAAAAGAAGAATCATTTATAAATGAAATAAAAGATTTAAATCCAGATGTTATAGTTGTAGTAGCATATGGACAAATATTATCTAAGGAATTCTTAGAAATACCAAAATACGGTTGCATAAATGTGCACGTCTCATTATTACCAAAATACAGAGGCGCTGCTCCTATTAACTGGGTAATAATAAATGGAGAAGAAAAAACAGGTGTTTCAACTATGTTTATGGATGAAGGACTTGACACAGGAGATGTAATTTTACAAAGCGAATTCGCTTTAGATGATGAAATTACAGCAGGAGAGCTTCACGATAAGATGACAGTAGAAGGTGCAAAAGTACTTTGTGAGACTTTAGACTTAATAAAAGAAGGCAAAGCTCCAAGAACACCACAAAATCACGATGAGTTTTCTTATGCTCCAATAATGGATAAAAATTTAGGTCACGTTGATTTCTCAAAAACTGCTAAAGAAGTACACAATTTAGTAAGGGGAGTAAATCCATGGCCAAGTGCATATACTACGTATATGGACAAAAAAATGAAAGTTTGGAAGACTAAAGTGCTAGATGAAAAGAGCTCAAAAGAGCCTGGTACTATATTAAAAGTTGACCAAGATGGTATAAGAGTAGCTACTAAAGATAATGTTATATTAATAAGCGAAATACAAATGCCAAATAAAAAAAGAATGGAAGTAAAAGAGTTTATAAAAGGAAATACTTTAGAAGTAGGAAGCGTACTTCAATAAAACAAGGAGTGTTTAATTATGTACTATCCATATTATGATCCAACATATATCTTACTAATTCCTGCAATAATACTTACTATGTACGCTCAATTTAAAGTGAGTTCAACTACAAATAGGTATTTCAGGGTTAGAACACAAAGAGGATACACAGGTGAACAAACAGCAAGAGAAATTTTAAATGCAAATGGAATATACGATGTAAAAATTGAAATGACAAGAGGGACTTTAAGCGATCACTACGATCCTAGAAATAAAGTTCTAAGACTTTCACAAGATGTATATAGAGGAACATCTATAACTTCTGTAGCTGTAGCTGCACACGAATGTGGCCATGCAATTCAACATGCAAGAGGTTATGTACCACTTACTATAAGAGGGGCTATAGTTCCTGTTGTTAATTTTGCTTCAAGTGCATCTTGGATTTTAATAATGTTGGGGTTATTTATGACTTCTTCTACATCTCTTTTAAAAATAGGAATACTTTTATTTTCAGCTACAGTAGTATTCCAACTAATAACTTTACCAGTTGAATTTAACGCCTCTCATAGAGCCTTAATTCAAATAGAAAACTTAGGTATAGTTAGCCGTGATGAGAGAAGACAAAGTAAGAAGGTGCTTAGTGCAGCTGCTTTAACTTATGTAGCAGCAGCAGCTACTGCATTACTTCAATTATTACGATTAATTACAATTGCCAATCAAAGAGATGATTAGCATTAATATATGGTAATATAATAAGGGAATGTTACAAAGTGGAATTTAAATAAATTTGCTATGTAACACGCCCTTAATTTAATTAAGGAGAAATTTTTTATGAAATCAAGGAATTTAGCTTATAAAGTTTTATTTGACATCGAAAAAAATGAAAATTACTCAAATATGGCTATAAATAAGCACTTTAAAGATTGTAACTTAGATAGTAGAGATAGAGGGTTTGCAACAGAAATAATATACGGTGTTGTTGAAAATAAAATCTATCTAGATTATATAATAGACAAACTATCAAAAATAAAAAGTAATAAATTAAATCTAAAAGTAAAAATACTTCTTAGAATGGGTATATACCAAATATTATTTTTAGATAGTGTTTCTGATTATGCAGCAGTTAATGAAACTGTAAACTTAACTAAAAAACTAGATAATAGATCATCTGGATTTGTAAATGCAGTTTTAAGAAATGTAATAAGACAAAAAGAAGATATAGGTGAAGTTAAAATAAAAGACACAGTAGATAATTTATCTACTAAATATTCATATAATAAATGGATAGTTAGAAACTGGATTAGTAAATTTGGTAGAGAGTTTACAGAAGACTTATTAGAAGCAAATGCCGAAAGACCAAGTCTATATTTAAGAGTAAATACTTTAAAAACAACTAGAGATGAATTGATAAAATCATTAGAAGCACAAGATGTACAATGTGAAAAAGTACCTTTTATAGAAGAAGCTATAAAAGTAAACAATCTTAAAAATATAGAAAACAACGACCTATATAAAAAAGGATTATTCACAGTACAAGATATAAGTTCTATGCTAGTTGGAAAGATATTAAATCCACAAAAAGATTCTAAGGTTTTAGATGTATGTAGTGCTCCAGGAGGGAAAACTACTCATATTGCAACACTTATGGAAAATAGCGGGCAAGTAGTATCAAGAGATATATTTGAGCATAAAATAAAGTTAATTCAAAACTCAGTAAATCGTCTTGGACTTAAAAATGTAGATGTAGAATTATTTGATGCGCTTAACTTAGACAAAGGAAGCATCGATAAATTTGACTATGTACTTGCAGATGTTCCTTGTTCAGGTCTTGGTATAATAAGACGTAAGCCAGAAATAAAATATAAAGAAAAAGAAGAAATAAAAGATCTTCCTAAATTACAAAAGCAAATACTTCAAAATGCAGCTAAGTATGTAAAAGTAGGTGGAACTTTAATATACAGTACTTGTACAATACAAGATGATGAAAATATAGAAGTAGTTGAAAGTTTCTTACAAAGCAATAAGAGATTCCAATTTGAAAAAATTGAAAATATAAATATAGATTTAGAAAATGAAGATAAAGGATATCTAAAAATCTATCCAAATATACACGGTATGGATGGATTCTTTATAGCTAAATTAAAAAGAGTAAGGTAGGTAGCAAAATGGAAAATCAAAAAATAGCTCTAAAAAACTTTACTGAAGAAGAATTAAAAGAATTTATGAAAGAGATCGGAGAAAAACCATTTAGGGGAAGCCAAGTTTATTCATGGATATATAAAGGCGCTAAAACTTTTGATGATATGAAAAATATCCCTAAATCTCTTAGAGAAAAATTAGAAAAAGTTTCTTATATAGGTAACTTAGACATTGAATTAGTGTTAAAATCTAAAGTAGATAAGACAAAAAAATACTTATTTCTACTAAACGATGGAAATATAATAGAATCAGTAATGATGGAATATGAAGATAGAGTTACTGCATGTATATCAAATCAAGTAGGGTGCAGAATGGGATGTAAATTCTGTGCGTCTACAATGGACGGTCTTATTAGAAACTTAGAACCATGGGAAATCTTAGATCAAATAATGAAAATTCAAGAAGATACAGGAAAGAGAGTTTCTAATTTAGTTCTTATGGGGAGTGGAGAGCCACTTGATAACTTTGAAAATACTAAGCAATTCTTAAAAGTTGTAAATGACAAAAATGGTCTTAATATAGGATATAGACATATAACATTATCTACTTGCGGAGTAATACCAAAAATGTATGAATTAGCGGATTTAAATATACCTATTAATTTAGCATTATCTCTGCATTCACCTTTTGATGATAAAAGGGCTGAAATAATGCCAGTTGCAAAGGCTTATAAAGTAAAAGATTTGATAAAAGCATGTCAAAACTATATAGACAAAACTAATAGAAGAGTAACTTTTGAATATTCTTTAATAAAAGGTGTAAATGACTCTAAAGTGGAATCTGACGAATTAAGCAGACTTTTAAAAGGAATGTTATGCCATGTAAATTTAATTCCTATAAATAAAGTTGAGGAAAGAGATTTTGAAAGACCGGATAAAACTTATATTTATAAATTTAGAGATGCCTTAGAAAAAAATAATATACCAACTACTGTAAGAAATTCCATGGGCTCTGATATTGGTGGAGCTTGTGGGCAATTGAGAAGAAAGCACAAGTAGGAGAAGGGGGTAACAATATGATTTTTAGTTTAGCGTCTGATATAGGAAAAGTTAGAAAGAATAACGAAGATTTTGTAGATGCAAAAATCATATGTAAAGATGATGAAACAAAAATAGGCATATTTGCCTTAGCTGACGGCATGGGAGGTCATAATAAAGGTGAAGTCGCTAGTTTAATGGCTGTAAATGGTATTATTGAATTTTTATCTCAAAGTTTATCTCAATCAGGAAATATAAAAATAGACTATTTTGACGACATTATAAAACAAGCATACAATCAAGTAAACTATAGCATACTTGAAAAATCTAAAGAAGATGAATCATTTACTGGAATGGGGACAACTCTTGTCACTGTCATAATATATAACGATGATATGTATGTAGCAAATGTCGGTGATAGCAGATGTTATATATTTAGGGATGAAGAGCTAAAACGAATAACAATTGATCACTCTGTAGTAGAAGATTTAGTAAGAATGAATATTATATCAGAAGAAGAAGCTATGACACATCCAATAAGAAACCATATAACTAGAGCTATGGGGACGGATGATATGGTTATAGTAGATATATTTAGAAGAAAACTAAAGCCACATGATAAAATTTTAATGGCTACAGATGGTCTTACGGGATATGTTTTAGATGAAAAGATAAAAGAAATTTTGACAAGTGATGATAATCTAGATGTAATAACTAATAACTTAATACAATTTGCAAATGATGTTTCTGGTAAAGATAATACATCGGTTATATTAATTGAGCAAAGTTAGGACGGTGATAATGTGGAACAAACAATTTTAGGTAATAGGTATCAAATTATTAAAAAAATAGGCGATGGGGGAATGGCTTTTGTATATCAAGCAAAAGACAAACTTTTAAACAGAATTGTAGCTGTCAAAGTTTTAAGGCCAGAATTTGTCGATGATAAGGAGTTTTTGGCAAAGTTTAAAAGAGAAGCAGAAGCCGTTGCTAATATAACACATCCTAATATAGTAAATGTATATGATGTAGGCCAAGAGGGGAAAGTTTACTATATAGTAATGGAGTATGTGGATGGTCAAAATCTAAAGGAAATAATAAAAAATGAGGGTGTTTTAGATGAGTATACAGCTCTTGATATAACAAAACAGATAGCTCAAGCGTTGAGTGCAGCTCATAAAAAGGGCGTTATTCATAGAGATATAAAACCTCATAATATATTAATTTCGAACGAAGATAGACAAGTTAAGGTTGCTGATTTTGGTATAGCTAAAGCCGTTTCAAACTCAACAATTACTAATATCGGTAGTATAATTGGTTCTGTACATTATTTTTCACCAGAACAAGCAAAAGGTCAGCCAGTTTCAAATAATGCAGATTTATATTCTCTAGGTATAGTATTGTATGAGATGTTAATAGGAAGGGTACCATTTAGAGGTGATAGCCCTATATCAATAGCACTTCAACATATTAACGAAGATATTGAATTTACACCGGAAGAAAAAACTAAAATACCTCATAGCATAAGAACATTAATAAGTAAGATGACTGAAAAGGATCAGGAAGACAGATACCAAAGTGCAGAGGAAGTAATCGAAGATATAGAGTACATAGAAAAGAATATAGACTTAGATTTTATAAAAGAGTACGACAATTACGTAACTCAAAAGATAGATCAAGATAAACTACTTGCAAAGTCTAAAAGATATAATACAAATAGAAATTACTATGAACAAGATTTAGAAGATTATTCAGATGAAGATGATGACGATTACTATGAGGAAAAAAGACCAGTAAGAAAAAGTAATAAAAATAATATAAGCAAGAAAAATAAAAAGAAAAAACGCAACAATATTAAAAAAATAATAGCTGGATTAGTAGCACTACTAGTTGTCGTAGTAGCATTATTTGCAGGTAAATCGGTTATAAGTGGATTATTTAATAATAATGCAAATAATAGTAATCAAGTAGAATATTTTGATGTACCTAATTTTGTTGGTATATCAATAGATGATGCTAATAAACAAGCAGCTAAATTAGGATTAAACATACAACCTACAGAAGAGTATAGTACAGAAGTTAAAGCTGGATATATAATATCTCAAAGTCCACAAATGGGAAAAGTACAAACTGGAGATACTATAAATGTAGTTGTAAGTTTAGGTGGGAAAGCTGCAACTGTACCAAACTGTGTAGGTATGTCATATGAAAAAGCTAAAAAGCTTATAGAATCAAATAATTTAAAAGTAGGATCTAGAAGTTATGAATACAGTTCCTCTTATGAAGAAGGTATTGTAATTTGGCAAAATCCTTCTGCTGGAACAAGTGGCATACTTCAAAATACTACAGTTGATTTAGTTATAAGTAAAGGTAAAAAACCAGAAGAAGATACAACTAAACCAGACGACAATAATCAAAATAACTCAGGAGATAACAATAATTCAGATAACTCAGGAGATAATAATAACAGTAATACAGATAATCCAGGAGATAATAATAACCCAAATAACCCAGGAGATAGTGGTAATACTGACAATAATGGTAGTAGTGGGAATACTGAATCTCAACAAAATGCTAGTATAAGAAAAGGTGATTATTGGGTTTAGGAGTATTTAAACCAAATAATTAAAAATTTTAGGAGGGCTTTAATGATAGAAGGTAGGATAATAAAAGGTATTGGAGGCTTTTATTACGTAGATACAGATAGTGGTCTGTATGAATGTAGAGCTAGAGGAATTTTTAGAAAAAATAAAATAACACCTCTAGTTGGAGATTTTGTAAAAATAAGTATAGTAGATGAAGAAAATAAAAAAGGTGTAGTAGAAGAAATAGCAGAGAGAGAAACAGAACTTGTTAGACCTCCTATTGCAAATGTAAATAAGGCATTAATAGTATTTGCTGTTAAAAATCCAACGCCTCATTTATCTTTATTAGATAGATTTATAGTTCTTGCAGAGAGAGAAAACTTAGAAATTGTAATAATACTTACAAAGATAGACTTAGACGATGACAATACTTTTGAAAAAATAAAAAATATTTATGAACCTTGTGGATACAGGGTAATAGGGGTTAGTAATTTAGAAAAGAAAAATATAGATAAAGTAAAAGAAGAATTAAAAGACAATACAGTTGTTTTTGCAGGACCATCAGGAGTAGGAAAATCTAGTTTACTAAATGAAATAGATAAAAACTTCCAATTAAAAACTGGAGATGTTAGTGACAAGATAAAAAGAGGTAAACATACAACTAGACATGCGGAATTATTTGAATTAGAGTTTGGTGGTATGGTTGCTGACACTCCTGGATTTAGTTCTTTAACACTTGATGATATAGAAGATATAGACTTGAAAGATTATTTTATCGAATTTGACAATTACGATGATTGTAAATTTGGCTCAAGATGTATTCACCAAAATGAACCAAACTGTGCAGTTAAAGAAGCTGTTGAAAACGGAGAAATACCAAAAGAAAGATATGAAAGCTATATACAATTATTAAATGAAATTAGACAAGGGAAGAGGAGATATTAGATATGATTAAATTAGCACCATCAATTTTATCAGCAGATTTTGCAAGGTTACTAGAAGACGTAAAAAAAGTAGAAAAAGCGGGATGTGAATATCTACATATAGATGTAATGGATGGACATTTTGTTCCAAATATAACTTTGGGGCCGGCTATAGTAAAATCACTTAGAAAAGATGTGAATATGATATTTGATGCACATCTTATGATAGAAAATCCAGACAACTATATAAAAGAGTTCGCAGATGCAGGATGTGATATAATAGTAGTTCATCAAGAAGCGTGTACACACTTACATAGAACTATTCAAAATATAAAATCACATGGTGTAAAAGCAGGTGTTGCTTTAAATCCTGCAACGCCAATAGAAACTATAAAATACGTATTACAAGATGTAGATATGGTACTTTTAATGTCTGTAAATCCAGGATTCGGTGGACAATCTTATATACCAGTAGTAACACAAAAGATAAAAGAATTAAAAACTTTAATAGATGAAATGGGTCTTGATATAGATATAGAAGTAGATGGAGGAGTAAAACCATCAAATATATCTGAAGTTGTAAGTGCGGGTGCTAATGTAATAGTGGCTGGTTCTGCTATATTTAATGCAGGTGATATAGATGAAGCTGTTAAATCACTTAGAGAAAATGCAAGTAAGTAAGGTGGCTAAAAGTGAAGATTTGTATAGTATTAAATGGAAGTGTAAATGATTACAATAAGACAAAACAGATAATACACAAAGAAAATTACGACTATATTATCGGGGCAGATGGGGGATGTAATCACTTATATAATATGGGTATATTACCTAACTATGTTATAGGTGATTTAGATTCTATTAATAAGGATTTGATAAAATATTATGAAAGTAAAAATATAATATTTAAAAAGTTCCCAACTCATAAGGATCAAACAGATGCAGAGATATGTATACATTTAGCGAAGACATTAAATGCAACAGAAATACATTTTATAGGTGCATTGGGGGGGCGTATAGACCATGCATTATCTAATATAGGTCTAATGTATTATGTATTAGAAATGGGTATTGAACCTAAAATATTAACTAGTGAAGAAGAAGTTGTTATAATACATAATGATACTAAAGTGATAAAAGGAAAAAAAGGAGATACAATTTCAATATTAGCACTTAAGCAAGATGCAATAGGTGTAACTTTAGAAAAATTAGAATATCCTTTAAATAAAGCGAGAGTTTCTTATTTATCACCTTTAGGGATTTCAAATGTTATGTTGGAAGATGAATGTAATATAACAGTGGAGGATGGATATTTATTAGTTATAAGAAATTTAAATGTATAGATATAAAATAAAGGTCAGTTTAGAACTAAACTGACCTTTATCTATTTGAACTTATAACTTTTTCTACTAGTGGTATATCTGCAGGAGCCCAGATAAGAGATTTTAGATTTTCTTTTTTTAGATAAATTAACTTAGAGTGCTCATCTGCAATAGGCTCTCCTTCTACTAAAATACATTTTATAGCAGTTAAACTTACTATAATATTTTCATACTCATGCGTATTTTTACCGATAATTTCTGTGGCCTTAACTGAACATTTTAGTTCCTCTTTTATTTCACGCTCTATAGCTTCATATTCACTTTCGCCTTTTTCAATCTTTCCTCCAGGAAACTCCCACATATTTGGAAGTACCATCACAGGAGATCTAAGAGCACATAAAATTTCATTATTTTCATTTTCGATAACTGCTGCTACAACTTCTACTAATTTTTTATCCATAATCCACCTCCATAAATAAGATAACATATAATAGATAAAACTTCTATGGTAGTAATATACAAAATCTTTGTTATAATATATAAATATATACAAATTAGAAAGAAGGGGTAGAAGTGATTGAAGCAGGTCTTGTAGTTGAAGGAGGCGGTATGAGAGGTGTTTATGCTGCCGGAGTACTTGATTTTTTTATGGAAAAAGATTTATATTTTAAAAATAATTATGGGGTATCAGCAGGAGCATGTCATCTTTGTAGTTATTTATCAAAACAACATGAAAGAGCTTTTCGTGTAAACGTAAATTATTTAAATGATAAAAGGTATTGTAGTTTGAGAAGTTTAATCAAGACAGGGGACTTATTTGGGGCAGAAATGCTTTATGATATAATACCGAATCAATTAGATTTATTTGATTATGACACATTTAATAAAAATGAAGCTAATTTTTATAGTGTAGTTACAAATATAAATACGGGCAAACCTGAATATATAAAAATAAATGATTTAAAGAAAGATATTATCTATATTAGAGCATCGAGTTCGCTACCGTTATTAGCTAGAAACGTAAAAATTGAAGATAATGAGTATTTAGATGGAGGAATATCAGATTCTATACCTATTAAAAAAGCGATAGATGATGGAAATCAAAAAAATGTAGTTATTTTAACTAGAGATGAAACATATAGGAAATCAAAAAGTTCATTAGTCCCTATTATGAAAATGAAATATAAAAAGTATCCAAATCTAGTAAATAGTATATCAAATAGATATATTGTATATAATCAAACTCTAGATTTTATTAAAGAATTAGAAAAATCAAAAGATGTATTTGTAATACGACCTAAAAAGCCTGTACAAATAGGTAGAACAGAGAAAAATAAAGAGAAGCTAGAAGCTCTTTATAAAGAAGGATACAATGATGCTAAAGATAGTTATGAAGAATTATTGAAGTATTTAAATAAATAAAAAGACTTGTAGCATAAGAAACGTGCTACAAGTCTTTTATTCACTTATCCTCAAAATTTACGAATTTAATGAAGGACGAATTATTACATTCTATATCAATACAAATCTTATTTACATATTACAATTTGCTCTTTTATGTCAGAATAAATTTCAAGTCCTTCAGTATGATAAACCTTAATTACATCTGTATTTATAGAGTCTGAGAATTTAGAAGCTATATTTTCACGTTTTTTAAGTGAATTCTCATTAAATACAACGTTTTCCTTGTTGTCGAATAAAGCTACATAGAATATACCTGTTTCGACTAAGTCTTGGAAGAAATGACTTCCATAAGATAATTCGGGAACGACGTCTTTATCACTATATGCAATTTCACACATAACTGATATATTGTTAAGTTCTGTAAAATGAACAGGAACTCCAAGTGATGGTGTAGATGTTCCCCAACGTCCAGGACCCATAAGCATAGTATTTTTATTTTTTAAGGCGGCATTTAAAACTCCTATTTGTCTAGCTATCTTATACTTATCGACTTCACTTAAATTAAGATATTCATCTACAGCTACAAATACAATATAATCTATTGGAAGACGAATATTTCCGCCCATAAAATTACCTTTAGAAGAAAACAAGCAATCTTTTTTACTTAACAATTTAGGAATTTCAATAGATTTACCTAAGCCCCTAGTTTGAAGAGGTCTACATTGAACAATATTAATTTTAAAGCTTCCATCTTTTTTAAAATTAGCAGTAAACTCTATATCTACAGGATAATCATACTCTTTAGATATTACATGTAGTGCTTTTTTCATTGCTTCAGGAAAAGAGGAATATTTTAATAACTTCTTGAAATTTAGTATATAAGGTGCATCATTTGGGTTTAGTCCAAGTTCTTTTAGTCTGATTTGAGTATTATAATCTTTAGAGCCAAATAAGTTTATATCTGTTTTTAATTCTTCATTTATAACTTGGTTTAAATTTACGTTTACAGGTTTATTTTTAGTTAAGCTTAACACATCTACAGTGTGTTGAGAATATTTTTGTTCATCAGTAGAATTCATAATAGGAAGTCGCATAGGGTCGTCTAAAGTAACTATTCTGACATAGTCACCTATTATACGGTCTACAGCTCTCGTACCTAATCCGAATACTAATCTTATCATTCCATCATCCATATTTACATTTTCATCATATACATATAAATTAGATGAATTACCGACGCCTGCTAGATGAGGAAAGTAGTACTCACCATGATAATCTCCAGATACTCTTTGAACTAAGATTGCCATTTGTTCATCTTTCTTATCTAAGCCTCTTGTTTTTCTATAATTTATAGCATCATTACTCATTGTGCTTGCATATACTATTTTTATTGCATTTACGAACTCTTCTAATCTTTGTTTTGGTGGACCTTGATTGACACAAAATACACTTTCATATTTACCTGCAAATGCATTTCCGAAGTTATCTTCAAGTAGAGAACTGGATCTTACTATTATAGGAGATTGACCGAAATATTCTAACATTTGCATAAATTGGTCTTTTATATCTTCTGAAAAATCGCCATTTTCGATTGATTTTTTCAGAATAGGTGCATATTTAAAATACCCCTCATCAGTTTTTTGTTTGCTTCTTAAATCCCATAAATTATTTTCAACTATGTAAGAATAATAAACATCAGTACCGATAAAGAATGAATCGTGTTTTTCTAGTATCGGTTTAAAATAGTCTTTTGTATCATCTAAAGTAGTTAAAATTTGAGTTGCAAGCAACATACCTATACTTTTTCCGCCAATATTACCTGTCCCGATTAATCTAGAAGTTATTTTTAATATATCGCTTAGAGAGAAGTATTTCATAACCATATTAAACATTTTAGTATTATTTCCAATTAAGCAAGATATCAAGAGTTTTTTCATATCATCTTGATTTTTTGTATCATGATTCAAAGCATTTCTAGCAGCATCAAGAGTTCGTCTCCAATAACCAATTTTCTTACTACTTCTCCAGTTTATATTCGAAAATAATTTTACCGTATCATCGCTTGAAGTTATTTGAGTAACTTCTGTGCCATTGATTTCAAGAGGTAAAAACATAGTCGGAGAAAAACGGTCAGATACTTTAAGAGGATGAATATAAAATTTACCTTCTATTGTATATATATCTAAGATTACTTTTGCAATTTGTCTCACTTTAGATGGTAAAACATAAGAATGAGCTTTTCTCATAATAGCAAAACATGATACGGTATTGAGTTTATGAAGATAAGAACATATTACAGAGAAAAAGTTTAATATCATAGAATCAGAATGCCACATTCTTTGTAGACATGTTAAATTATCAAAAACATAATAATAATTTTCTCCATGTGATTTTATAATTTCATAAACTTTTAATGTGAAGTAATTAAATCCTATATTTGGATCTAAATCAAATACTTCTATATTTGTTAAATCATCACTTATAGGTTCATTATTTATACTGTCTTTTGTATCATCTAAAGGATTATCAAACATAGGTTTTTTATCTGCAAATTTAAAATAGACTATAATTTTATTATTAGATTTTGCTCTATTTACAAATGGAGTTATAAATTTTTTATAATCTTTAATTGTGCCTACTTGACAAACAATACTATCTCCTTGTCGTAGCATATTGATGGATTTATCAAAATCATCAATTCCAGTGCTTACAAAATTAGAATTTATCATAGGAAAACCCCCTTAATTAAAATGATTAGAAATGAAATTTGAGAATTAAAGTTTATGAAAAAATTTCTATTTATATAAAGTGTATCATAAACTTTGTCTAAAACAAAACGAAAAATAGAAATCATATATCTTATAATAAGTGAATAATATTTATTATACGAGGAGTGATTATTATGAAGATGGTAACTATAAAAATGCCAAAATGGATATCTAACATAATATTAAAATTTATGAAAAAAAGTAAATAATAATTTAAATAAATTAGACTATCATAAGATAAAAATAATAACTTTTGCAATAAATATATATTTTTTCGCAAAAGTTATTTTTATTTTGATTTTTTAGAATGCTATTTTTATAGTAAAAAGAAATATTTTTTAAAAAAATTGCATTTGGAAATATTATGAAATGCATAATTATATTGGAAAATAGACAATTATATAAGTAATATCAATGTTATTATGAAAAATTATTTATTTAAAATTTAGTTTGAGAATAAAAAAATAAAATAAAATTGACAGAAAATTATATTTTTTGATATTTTTATTTATTTTTTTTCATTTTGTGATATAATATGTTATAGATTCGAGTTTAAAATTAAAAAATAATATATATTTTAAATTTAGTTCATACAATATAAATAATATTGAATTATTATTTTAAATAAGAATTCAAATAATATATGTTTAAACAAAAAAATTACAATAGATAAAATAATATTAAAAAACTAAAGGAGAGATTGAAGAATGGAAAAAAGCAACAAAAAACTTGGATTGACAACAAAAATTTTTATAGCTCTTATTTTGGGGGCAATATGTGGAGTAGTGTTATATTATTATATTCCAAATGGTACATTTAGAGATGAAATATTAATCAACGGTGTATTTTATGTTGTGGGAGATGGATTTTTAAGATTAATGCAAATGCTAGTAGTTCCATTAGTATTTTGTTCATTAATATGTGGTAGTGCTGCAATGGGGGATACTAAAACTTTAGGTAAAGTTGGTATAAAAACAGTATCTTTTTATATGCTTACAACAGCTTTGGCAATAATAGTAGCTTTATCAGTAGGTAGACTTATAAATCCTGGAGTTGGACTAGATATAGCTTCAGTACAACAAGCAGAAACTCAAGTAGCAGAGGCAACTAGTTTTGCTGATACTATATTAAATATAATTCCTAAAAATCCTATACAAGGATTGGCAGAAGGAAACATGCTTCAGATAATTTTATTTGCATTAATAGTAGGTGTATTAATTGCAAAAATGGGAGAAAGAGCAGATACATTATTAAAAGTGTTTACTCAATTTAATGATTTAATGATGGAAATGACTTCACTTATAATGAAAGTTGCTCCATTTGGTGTATTCTGTTTAATAGCTAAAAACTTTGCTAATATAGGTTTTGATGCATTTTTACCTATGTTAAAATATATGTTTAGTGTATTTCTTGCACTAGGTATACAATGCTTTGTAGTATATATGCTGTTCTTAAAAGTGACAACAGGACTAAATCCAATTAAATTTATAAAGAAATTTGCTCCAGTTATGGGATTTGCATTTTCAACAGCGACATCAAATGCTACAATACCTATGTCAATAGAGACATTACATAAAAAAATAGGTGTTTCTAAAAAGATATCATCATTTACAATACCTCTAGGTGCTACTATAAATATGGATGGTACATCTATAATGCAAGGTGTTGCTGTAGTATTCGTTGCACAAGCATTTGGTATAACATTAACGCCAATGGATTATTTAACAGTAATAGCAACTGCTACACTTGCATCAATAGGTACAGCAGGAGTACCAGGTGTTGGTCTTATAACTTTATCAATGGTCTTTTCATCAGTTGGGCTACCAGTAGAAGGAATAGCTTTAATAATGGGTATAGACCGTATATTAGATATGACAAGAACAGCAGTAAATATAACAGGGGATGCAGTTTGTACAACTATAGTTGCATATCAAAACAAAGATGTAGATGTAAATGTATTTAATGAAGAAGAAGTAGAAGAAGATAGAGAAGAAGCAATAATATAATAAAAAAAGATACCATAGTTTTTATGGTATCTTTTTTTATTATATAGAAATATATTAATAATATTTAAAATAAAGTTCATTAAGATCTATTAATATAATATAAATATTTTGAAGAAATAAAAATTTATAACACAAATTTATTGGATTATTGTAATAGAAATTATATTAATATGTTTTATTCAAAATATATTTTTATATAAAATAAAAAAGAGACTGTCGCAAAATAATAAATATTTTGCAATAGTCTCTTAATTAATAATAATAAAATTATTAAGCTCTCTCAACTTTTCCTGAACGTAAACATCTTGTACAAACTTTAACTCTTTTTGGAGTTCCTTCTTCTACAACTCTAACGTTTCTTAAGTTAGCAGACCAAGTTCTTTTATTATGTTTGTTTGAGTGTGATACTTGGTTTCCAGAAACTTTACCTTTACCACATACACAACATACTTTTGCCATCTTAGCACACCTCCTTAATTAATAATCTTTTTTAAGACTGAAACATATTTATATTAACACAAATATTAATATTTTGCAAGACAAATTATGATAATGACTTATTTCGTATTGAACAATTTATCATTATCATATAAAATTATATATATAAATCGCCATAATGTAAATATTAAAATAGAAAATAATAAATTATTTTTTTAATATTCATTTTAAAAACTGCAAATAACAATTAAATTAAGCTTATGTAAAATTTTGTATATTAGATAAAATTATAATAAATAGTTAATATTCATAAAACGTTATAAAAAAATGATAAATTGACTATAATTGTTATAAATAAAATTTAATGATGCTAGACAGTTATAATTATACTTATTTTAAAAGTATAATTAATCATAGTATAATTAATATTTAATTAATATAAATATATTTTAATAATAATTAGTATACTTTTTTATTTAAATTAAATACTTAGAATATCAAACTTAAATATAACTCTTAAGATGGATTTTATTATTAAATCTTTAATTTATAGAGATTTTATAGTATTATATACTAATGATTAATTATTTAAATATATTTTGCAATAAATTTTAAATTTAAAAAAGTTAAGAATATGTAAACTTTACATAGTTTTTGTACAAAATAAAATTAATAAAATAAAATTTAAGGGGGTTAAAAACCATGAGTGCAAAATTAAACAATAAATATGGATGTATAGAAATAGATAAACAAGTTATAGCTCAAGTAGTATATAGAGCTGCTATGGAGAGCTATGGTTTAGTAGGTTTTTCACAAAAAATAAAAGGTATAGTTGAATTACTAAAAGAAGGTAACATAGCTAAAGGTGTTAAAGTAGTAGAGTTAGAAGATAATACTATAGAAATAGAATTATTTGTTATAATGCAATATGGAATTAATATAGCAACTGTTGCAAACAACATAATTGAAAGAGTTAAATATTCTGTTGAAAATGACACAGGTATAAAAGTTAGTAAAATAGACGTTAACGTTCAAGGTATTCGAGTAAAGTAATTTAGGAGGAAAGAAATGATTCAATATATAGACGGAAAACAAGTAAGGGATATGTTTGTTTCTGGTGCAAATAACCTTAAAAATCATAAAGACTTAGTAGATAAATTAAATGTATTCCCAGTTCCAGATGGAGATACAGGAACAAATATGTCTCTAACTATATCTTGTGCAATAAAAGAATTAGACAAGGTAGAGCAAGATAATATAGGACAACTTGGAAAGGCGCTTTCTAAAGGTTCTTTAATGGGTGCTAGAGGAAACTCAGGTGTTATTTTATCTCAAATAATAAGAGGTATAGCTAAATCTATAGAAGATAAAGAAACACTTACTAGCATGGATATAGCTGAAGCGTTAAAAAATGGTTCTGATACAGCTTATAAGGCTGTAATAAAACCAGTAGAAGGAACTATCTTAACAGTAGTAAGAGAAAGTTCAGAATACGCTTTAAAAGCTGCTGCGTTAGAAGAAGATATAATTGAATTTATGAAACTTCTAGTAAAAGAAGCAAATAACTCACTAGATAGAACTCCAGAATTACTACATGCTTTAAAAGAAGCAGGTGTTGTAGACTCTGGTGGTAAAGGATTAGTTTTAGTATATGAAGGTATGTTAAAATCATTAGAAGGTCAATTTGTAGAGAGTCAAGAAATACAAACTTCTGATAATACATCAATACAAGTTGAAAATAAAGTATCTACTGAAGATATAAAATTCCAATACTGTACAGAATTTATACTTGAAACTGATAAAATATCTGATTTAAAAATGCGTGATATAATGATCAAATATGGAGACAGTTTAGTTGTTGTTGGTGATGACGGAATAATAAAAGTTCATGTTCACACTAATACACCAGGTACTGTTCTTCAAGAAGCTTTAGCTTATGGCCAATTATTAACTATAAAAATAGAAAATATGAAATTACAACATGAAAATAAAGTAATTAAAGATTCACAAGAAGATCAAAAAGTTTCAGAATTAGCTGCTGTTTCAGAAGAACCAAAAGAATTTGGATTTATAGCAACTTCAATGGGTGAAGGTTTAGCTAAAATATTTAAAGATTTTGGCGTAGATCACATAATAGAAGGTGGTCAAACTATGAACCCAAGTACTGAAGACTTTATGAATGCAATAGAAAAAATGAATGCACACAATATAATTATATTACCAAACAACAGCAATATAATTATGGCTGCAAATCAAGCTAAAGATTTAAGTGATAAAAATATAATTGTAATACCTACAAAAAATGTATCTCAAGCATTTGCTGCATTAGTTAACTTTGATGCTGATTTAACTATAGAAGAAAACGAAGCTAACATGGTAGAAGCTTTATCTACAGTTAAGAGTGGTCAAGTTACTTACGCTGTTAGAAATACTGTTATAAACGATGTTGAGGTAAAAGAAGGTAATATTATAGGTTTAGGTGAAGGTAAATTATTATCAGCAGGTGATGATATAGATGAAATAACTACAAACCTTATAGAAAGTTTAGTAGACGAAGATAGTGCGATAATAACTTTATTCTATGGTGAAGATATTAAAGAAGAACAGGCAGAGGCTTTAAAAGAATCTCTAGAAGAAAAATTTGAAGATATCGACATAGAACTATACTATGGAGGCCAACCAATTTATTATTATTTAGTATCTGTTGAATAAAGAAATAAAATCATGTAAATAATGGGGGCTGTTTCAATTTTTATTGATGACAGCCCTTTTTCAAAGGTTTAAATATATTAAAATTTATCCTCTATAAAAATAGAGGATTTTTTTAGGTGATGATAATGAATATATTAGACAAAAATATTCAGTTTGTAAAAGGCATAGGGCCTAAGAAAGCTTCAAAATTAAATAAATTAAATATATTTACGATAAAGGATTTATTATATTATTTTCCAAGGGCTTATGAAGATAGAAGTAATGTCAAAAAAATATGGCAGTTAGAACATGATGAAAAAGCCTGTACAAAAGGAATAATTAGCGATATAAAAAGTCATGAAGCGAAAAATAAAATCAAAGTAACAAAATTTATAATCAGAGATGAGACTGGATTTTTATCTCTAGTATTTTTTAATCAAGAATATTTAACAAAAGTGTTTAAAAAAGGTGACAGTGTAATTGCTTATGGAAAAGTAAAAAGAGAAGGTGGATTTTTAGAAATGAATTCTCCACAAATAGAACATTTTACTAATGCACCTACATCTACATGTAAATTAATACCTGTTTATCCGCTTACTTATGGTGTTACAAGTAAAGATATAATGGGAACTATAAAAAATATATATACAAATGAAAAAGTAATTATACAAGAATATTTACCACAAGAGATAATTAATAAATATAAATTATGTAGTATAGATTTCGCTATAAAAAATCTTCATATGCCACAGGATAAGCAATCTTTAAAAATTGCACTGTATAGAATGATTTTTGAAGAATTTTTAATTTTACAAATAGGTCTTTTTTATTTTAAGAGTGGAATAGATAATTCGGAAGGTATAAAGTTTGAAAAAAAAGAAAAATTAAATGATATAATCAAATCACTTCCATTTAATTTAACGAATGCACAAAATAGGGCACTTTCAGAAGTTATACAAGATATGACTAGCGACAATGTTATGAACAGATTAGTACAAGGAGATGT
>CAMEPL010000040.1 GCA_945931665.1 uncultured Clostridium sp.
GTACGGTTCTAAATCAACTAGTCCCGGATGAAAAACCGAACCTCATGGTTTTAAATCAACTACTTACGGTTCAAAAACCGGATGTTACGGTCCAAAAACCGAACCTCATGGATGAAAAACCGGACATGTCGGTCCAAAAACCTGACCAAAATATTAATCTATTATATAAATCTATTAATATAAATCTATTACACTCATCAGACAGACAGTCTGCGCGTTTGAAAGATTTTGTGTTGTTATTAAAATCAAAACTGGTGGGAAGTGTCTCTCTCATTTTTGATTTTTTAAGACCGTTTATGGGTAAGTGCGCTCAAAATCCACTCATTTTTGATTCTGGTTGAGTTTATTGCTAATGCCTTGAAATATTTTGTGCTAAATAATAATATTAACACAAAACGTATTGCGGATTTTACATATTTTGTTTAATATTATTACAAAGCCAAAAATTAGGAGGTAATTATGCACAAAATTTTAAATGTCGCTTTGATTGCACATGACAAGAAAAAAGATACATTGGTGAGTTTTTGTATCGCTTATGAAGGCATATTGGCGAAATACGGTCTTTATGCTACAGGGACAACAGGGAAAAGAATTATGGCTGAGACAAACTTGGACATACATAGACTTGCTTCTGGGCCTCTAGGCGGCGATCAACAGATAGGCTCTCTTATTGTAAACAAGGATATCGACCTAGTAATTTTCTTGAGAGATCCGTTAACTGCTCAAGCACACGAGCCAGACATCCAGGCATTAATCAGACTTTGTGATGTTTATAGTGTGCCGATTGCCACTAACTTAGCGTCTGCAGAAATATTCATTAGAGCTTTGGATGAAGGTGAATTAAACTGGAGACTGGATTAATATAATTTTTAATCTTTTAATAAAAAGAGAGTGCCCTCAAATAAATTCTTCTTTATTTTGGACACTCTCTTTTTTGTTATTAATTTTTAATTTTATTATGAGTTATTATTTTAATAATTCGTCTAATATTTCTTGGATTTCGTCTTCACATCCGCCACATCCAGTTGATGCTTCAGTCATTTCTTTTATATCGTCTACTGTTTTAGCACCATCTTCTACTGCTTTTTTTATTGTTTCATAACTAACTTCCATGCAATGACATACTATTCTTTCTTCCATTTTCAATACCCCCATAATTGTTATTTTAAGTACACCTATAAATTCAACCTCTTATGTTGTTTATATTGGTATATACTTCCATTATATTATATACCCATTTTGCGTTCTTGAAAACATCTTATCTTATAAAGTTTTTTCGAATGCTACTCTTTTTCCGCCATCTTCTAGATAGATAATTCCACAGTATTCAAATCCATTTTTCTTAAGTAGGTTTTGCATTGGTATGTTTTGCTCGTGAGTATCTACTTTTATGCTGTGTATGTCGTTTTGTTTGCATACTTCTTCTGCATATTTTATTATTTTATGCGAAAGTCCTTTGCCTTTTTGAGTGTTGTCTACTGCTATTCTATGTATTACACCGTAGTCATCGTTTGTAATCCATTTTCCATCAAGGATATTTTCATAAGATTTTTCTTTTGCAAATGAAATTACTGTTGTAGCGATAATATTATTGTTATCTAGCATTACATAGCTATCATCATTTTCTATATCGTTATTTATTACTTCTTCATTTGGATAGTTATTTTGCCATTGGTCGATACCTTGTTCTTTGAAATATGCTTGGGCTTGCTTTATTATATCCATTATTTTTACTATATCTGCTTTTGTTGATTTTCTAAATTCCATCTTTAATCTGCTCCTTTGTTATATTTGTATTATTATTTATATTATTAAAATTCAATGATAGCAAGTAAAATTAGATAATAAGTTCTATATTTTTATATTTTTACATTTTTTCATATTTTTCAGTTATTATAGTATTCTTTCAAACTAAATAAGATTTTTTATTTATAATTTATAAATTTTTTTCTTTTTTCGCAGGTTTTTACAATTTTCTACATGAACTGTAATATATAATATGCTTGTATTCCGAACTAACGGGGGTACAGAAATAAAATTATTAAGCAGAGCCTTAGTAGTGGGGACTTCGACGGTTCAAGAATTTCTAAACGCACTGCAAATCAATGATGCACAGTAAAAATCATTTCAACATTAAAAGAAGCATCCAGTTAACGACTGAAATGCTTCTTCCTTTTTTTATATTAAAACTTTAATTTTCTAACTATTTAATCAAATATTTCTTACCATTCAAATTGTCCATCTTGTTTTATTTTGAAAAAGTCAGAATATCCAATTTCAAATACTCCTTCTTCCAAGTTATCAACTTTGATTTTATCTTTGATAAGTTGAGTATATGGACCAATATATGATAGGTCTCCTTGTGATATGAAACCTGTTAGAACATTGTCTTTTACTACTGCCATTTTATATATGTCGCCGTCTGTATATGTTAGTACATCATAAGTGTCATCGGCTGGTGTTATAAACCCTATTGAAACTGTTGGAACACCTAAGAAGTTCATTGTATTTTTGAATTCAAATGTGTCTTCTATTACAGCGTCTCCTCCTGCCATATTAGTTGCGGCTACTTCTGCTTGTTTTGTAGCTAATGGCCAGATTCCTGTTCCTGTAACATCACCTGCTGCATATATATCAGGTTTGTTAGTTTCACCTTTTTCGTTGATTTTGATTCCTTTTTCTGTTTCAATTCCAGAGCCTTCAACAAGACCTATGTTAGATCTTACACCTGTTGAAACAACTAATAAGTCACATGGTATTGTTTCACCACTTTGTGTACCTATACCTTTTATATTGCCATCTTCATCTAAAAATACTTCTGTTGCGTTGCAGTTTTTTATTATTTTTACGCCTTTTTGTGTAAATTTATCTTCATAAACTTTTGCTGCTCTAATATCTAGTTGTTTGTCTAAGACTCTGTCTTCTGATGCAATCAACACCAAATTTCCAATTCCATCTATTTCAACTAATCCTGCTAATGCGTCCATTCCTACAAGACCAGCACCAAGTATCACGATGTTTTTTGAGTGTTTTGCTTTTTCTTTAATCATTACTGCATCTTCTATATTTCTAAGTGGATATACATTTTTAGCTTCTCTTAAATTTTTAATTGGCGGAATAAATGCATTGGCACCTGCTGCTATTAATAATTTGTCATAAGCTAATTCTTCTTCCTGTTCATCTTTTTCATATTTAATTGTTTTGTTGTCTGGGTCAATTGATTTTACTGTCGCTTTTTTTATCCAAGTTGCATCTTGTTTTTCCATAAAATCTCCACCAACAAAGTTGATTCCTTCGATTGTTCTATGTCCTGAGATTACATGGTGTAACATGCAACGAGAGTATATATTTTCATCTTTTGATAGTACGATTATTTTTGCGCTTTTGTCTAATTTTCTTAATGTCTTTACTGCGGTTACTCCTGCTACACTTGCACCTATTACTACATAAGTTGTTGTTTGTGATTTTTGTCCAACTTTAGATTCTGGAACTGTGAATTCCTTTGGTATATCATTAGAGGTTCTATTTTCTGATTGATTATCTTTATCTGATCCAAATATTTTCTTTATTTTATCGAACATTTGCTAATCCTCCTTTTGTAGTTCTAATGCACCACTAGGGCAGTTATATACACATAGAGGAATTTCTTCTCCCTCGCATAAATCGCATTTTATTATATGTTGATTTGTTCTGTCATCTGGTTTTAAAATTCCATAAGGACAACTCATCACACACATATAACATGAACCGCATTTTTCTTTATCATATGAAACTATTCCTGTTTCAGGGTCTTTTGTCATAGCTCCACTCATACAAGTTGCAACACATTCTGGTTTGTCACAATGTCTGCAAGTCATAGGAACTGGATGACCTTCATGGTCTAGTTCTATATGATTTCTACTTTCTGTATCTACACTTTGTAAATCTATAAAATATTTATCTTTGTTTACATCTAAAAAGCTATCGAATTTATGTTTTTCGCTACATTGTCTAGTCATACAAGCTAAGACACAACTCTTACATCCTGTACATAAATCTTTATGAATTATTATTCTGCGCATATTTGACCACATCCTTAAAAATTATTTTAAACCTAAACCTTTTCTTCTATCTAAGATTTCCGCTTCTAGTATTTCTGCTGAAGCTACTGGGTCTGGATTTATTATTACACATCCTCCAGTTATGTCTTTTAGGCCTTCTGTTAGAACTTGTGTTACTAATGGGCCTCCTGTTACAAATGGTGGTAAAGCTAGGTGAAGTGGTAGACCTAGAGCTAAACCGAATGCTCCATCAGCTAATGCTTGTTCTTCTAACCATTGTGGCGCTGAAAGTGCTACTGGTAATTGTGGTATATCTATGTTTAATGCTTCTGCCAATTCACTAACAACTATTTCGATTCTTCCTATTGCTAGACATGGTCCAAAGTTTAATACTGGTGGTATATTTAATTTTTTACATACTGCTTTTAGGTTTTCGCCTGCTAATTCTTCTGCTCCTGGTGACATTAATCCTACGTTTTCAAGTCCACCTGTTGAACATCCTGCTGATAATACTAAGATATCTTTTTTGATTAATTCTTTTACTAATTCTACTGTATGAACATCATGTCCGCCTGCAGTCATGTTTGAACATCCTACTACACCAACTACACCTTTTATTGTTCCGTCAGCGATTAAGTCTATTAATGGTTTCCAGTTTCCACCTAAGAATTCTTTTAAGTTCTTTTCACTTACACCAGTTAAAGATTCTTCATAACCGTGGTCTTTTGGTATATCTATAGTTACGTTTCCTCTTCTTGCTTTATAAGCTTCTACTGCTTCGTTTATTAATTTAGCATCTATTTCATCAAATTTATCTCTGTCTAATTGGATTAATTCTGCATTTTTCTTCTTAGCAACGTCGTCTAAGCAAACCATTTTTACTTGTAGTTTGTCTGCTATTGGTTCAAGACCTGGTAATGTACAGTTGAATTCTGAAACTACCATATCTATAGCCCCTGTTGCTAATACTGCTTCACTTGTATAGTTGTTTCCTGCATGTCCTTCAAATATTTCTTGGTAATGTTCCCCTCTTAATTGTAAGTCTTGACCTACACATGTACATCCTACTAATTTAATTCCTTTAGCTCCTGCATCTTGAGCTATTTTTTGCACTGCTGAGTCTTTTAATTTTTCTTGGAAACTTGCAAATGTTGAATGTTGATGTCCTGTTACCATTATGTTTATGTAATCTTCGTCGATTACTCTAAATCCTACTGGTGCCATTCTTATAACTGGATCCCCTAAAACTATATCATTTAATAAGTTAGTTAAAGTTAATCCGTATAAACCAGTACAGATTCCTAATGATAGACAATGCATTAACATATCTACTGGATCTGAACTTAAGTTTGTAGAAGATTTTACACATCCATCAAATACTTCTGATTTTGCTCCACCAGGCATGATACCAAGTTCTTTCCATTTATCAACTCTCATATGGTAAGCTAATTTTTCAACTAATTCCATTTTTTCATATCTTGGTTTGTATAAGTCTTTTAGAATTGCATCTGCTATTTTTACGCATCTTTTATGTGGGTCATCATCAAATATTCCTAATTCTTCTCCTAATATGTTTAGAGCTTTTTCACTTTTTATAACTCCATTATGTTCTCCAACATGTTTTACATTTAATGCTGTATTTTCAACAACGTGTAAGTAACATGCAGCCCCTGCTGATACTGCTCTCAAGAAGTTTCTTGCTACTATTGTATCTGCATCTGCTCCACATATTCCTCTTGGTGATTTTGGAGTTACTCTACATGGTCCGTTTGAACATAGTCTACAACAGACACCTTGAAGACCAAATCCACATTTTATTTTTTGATCGATTGTTCTTTGGAATGCTGTTTCAAATTCTCCTGACTTAGATTCAACAAAATTTTCTAGTCTTTTGTCTGCACTTTCACACATTTTACAAGTATTACAATTCATTTTTCCTATTCCCCCTATTAGTATTCTTCATTTTATTTATACCATATTTATATCATATTTATACCATATTTTGCCATTAATAAACATACATTTTATTTATTTTTTAATTTTTATTTCATAATTAAAGCCTCGAATACTAACCATATATTGTAAATTCTAACCATCTTTTGGGACAAATTCTTATTGTGATATAGAATAAACTTTGCTATAATTATAAGTGAAATTAAAATCATTATAAGGGGGATTTTAGTATGGCTTACAAAATAACAGACGATTGCGTTGCTTGCGGTTCTTGTGCAGACGAATGTCCAAACGATGCTATAATTGCAGGAGACGACAAATACAGCATAAATGCTGACGAATGTTTAGATTGTGGAACATGCGCTGATGCCTGTCCAAACGATGCTATAGTTGAAGAATAATAGCAGAGAAAACTATCTAGGGGGTTTTTGACCTTGGATAGTTTTTTGTTGGGTTGTTTTTAATTTCAAAAATTTTGACATCAATAAGGAGAACGAAGATATGGCTTACATAATAAGTGATGCTTGCATAAGCTGTGGTGCATGTGAATCAGAATGCCCTGTAGAATGTATATCAGCTGGAGATGATCAATACGTAATAGATGCAGATAGCTGCATCGAATGTGGATCTTGTGCTGACGTATGTCCTGTAGAAGCTCCAAGCGCTGAATAATTTGAATTCAATTTTTTATTTTTAAAAAAAATACTGCTACATGAATTACGTACAAAATTTCATGTAGCAGTTTATTTTTTATGATTCCTTTATAAATGCAAAAATATCTTGATTAATCTTCTTTCATTAAATATGATAGTGTGAATAAACTTTCTGTTAAGTTTACATTTTCAACTATAATATCATCTGGTACTTTTAAGTCCATTGGGGCAAAGTTCCAAAGTCCTTTTACACCGCAAGCAACTAGTCTATCAGCTAATTCTTGAGCTCCGTTTTTTGGAACACATAAAATACCTATATCTATTTTATTATCTTTAACGAAATCTTCGATATTGTCCGAATCTAATATTTCAAAGTCTCTTATTTTTAATCCTATTATTTTTGGATTAGCGTCGAATAATCCTTTTATTTCAAATCCAGCTTTTCTGAATCCAGAATAGTTAGCAATTGCTTGTCCTAAATTACCTGCTCCTATTAGAATTGCATTGTATGGTCTGTCTAGGCCTAGAATTTTTCCGATTTCCGTGTGAAGGGCTTCAATGTTGTATCCATACCCTTGTTGTCCAAATCCTCCAAAATTGTTTAAATCTTGTCTTATTTGTGATGCTGTGAAACCTATTATTTCACTTAATTCTTTTGATGATATTCTTTGTACGTCGTTATCAAGTAAGTCACCAAGATATCTATAATACTTAGGTAGTCTTCTGATGACCGCCATTGATATGTTCTTTCCTGCCATCGTCTCACCTCTTTTAATTTAATATTTTCATAACAATATAATTAAATAATACCATATTTTTTAAATAGTTTCATATATCCTTGATTATATTATATCAAAAGTTTATAATTTTAGATAGTTTAAGGAGGTAGAAAACTTATGATCATCTTATCTTGCAATAATTTGAATAAAAGTTTTGGCGTAGATTCTATCCTTGAAAATGCTAGTTTTACTATAAATGAAGGTGATAAAGTCGGAATCGTTGGAGTTAACGGTACTGGAAAAACGACTTTATTCAAAATTATTTCCGGTGAATATGGATATGACAGTGGGGATATTTACACTTCTAAGGATTGTGAGATTGGTTATTTAGAGCAAAATACCAATTTTTATTCGGAAAATACTATATTAGAAGAGGTTCTTGAAGTATTCAAACCTCTTATTGAAATGGAAGAAAATCTTAGACAACTTGAAATCAAAATAGCTGAAGAAGGAAGCAAATCAGATTCTAAAATATTAGATAAATTAATGGACGAGTACTCGCACAAAATGGAGTTATTTTCGGCAAACAACGGATACGGATATAAGTCTGAGGCGAAAGGTGTTCTTATCGGTTTAGGATTTAAAGACAGTGACTTTGACAAGAAGGTTGATATTCTTTCTGGTGGGGAAAAAACAAGAGTACTTTTAGGTAAGTTACTTCTTAAAAAACCTACCCTATTACTTCTAGACGAACCTACAAACCACCTTGATTCTGAGGCAATTGAGTGGCTAGAGTTCTTCTTAAAGCAATATAGGGGTACTGTTATGCTTATTTCCCATGATAGATATTTCCTAGACCAAGTGGTAAATAGAACTTTCGAAATCTACAACAAAAAACTTAAGACTTATAATGGTAATTACTCTGATTTTATAGAGCAATCTAAAGTCGAAAAAGAATTAGAAATAAAAAAATATGAAGACCAACAAAAAGAACTTAAAAAGCAAGAAGAGTCTATTGAAAGGCTTAAGGCTTATGGTCGTGAAAAACATCTTAAAAGGGCTAGAAGTAAGGAAAAAGCTCTTGATAAAGTCGATGTTCTTGATAGACCGGAACTATACAGAAAGAAAGCAAAAATATCTTTTGACCCAGCTGTTGTCAGCGGTAACGATGTAATGCAAGTTAAGGATATTTCTATGGGATATGACGATAGAATATTGTTCAAAGGCTTGAATTTTGAAATATATCGTGGTGAAAAAGTTGCTTTAATAGGTCCAAATGGAATAGGTAAATCGACTTTATTCAAAATAATAATGAACGAGCTTACTCCTCTTTCTGGTGAAGTTAAACTTGGTACAAATGTAAATGTGGCTTATTTCCACCAAGAGCAAAAAACTCTTGATTTAAACAACACTATTATCGATGAAATTTGGAAAGACAATACAAACCTTACTCAAACTCAAATTAGATCTATGCTTGGTGCGTTCTTATTTGAAAATGACGATGTATTTAAACAAATTTCCTCACTAAGTGGGGGCGAAAGAGCTAGGGTTGCTATACTAAAACTGATTTTATCAAAGGCAAACTTCCTGCTTCTTGACGAACCGACAAACCACTTAGATATTGATTCAAAAGAAGTTTTAGAAGATGCCCTAAATGGCTACACTGGAACAATCTTCACAATTTCGCACGACAGATATTTCTTAAATACTGTAGTAGACAAAATCTTAGTATTAGACGAAAACGGAATCACTGAATATCTTGGTAATTACGATTACTACATGGCTAAAAAGAAAGAATCTGAGGAGATAAATTCTGTTGTTGAGGAAGAAGCTGAAAAGACGAAAACTCAACTTAAAGAAGAAAAACGCCGTGAACGTGAAGAACGTGAAAGACAAAAGAAAAACAGAAATAAAATTGTTAATACAGAAAAAGAAATCGAGCAAATTGAAACTAAAATCGGTGAGCTTGATGAGCTTCTTTGTTTAGAAGAAGTTTACTCTAATCCTGAACGTTCTAAGGAAGTTTCTCAAGAGAAATCTAACTTAGAAGATAAACTTGCTGAGCTTTATGAGCTTTGGGAAGAATTAATGTAATAATTTAAATTCATTAGTCAAAATACATGAAAAAAGTTCTAGACTACCCCTGCCGTTTGGCCTTGGTTATCTAGAACTTTTTATTTTTGTCTATTTAAATAATATAGTCACTTTATTATATGAGCTTTTTTAGTATTTAGAACAAATTTCTTAAACTATTTTTTAGCTGCAACTATGCTTATTTCAACTAATAAGTTTTCTCTAGCCATGTTAGCTTCTACACATGCTCTTGCTGGCTCGTTTCCATTTTCTACCCATGCATCCCAAACTGAGTTCATGTCAGCGAATAATGCCATATCTTTTACATATATAGTTGCTGATAATATGTGGTTTTTGTCAGAACCGTATTGATTTAATATTGCTTCTGCTTTAGCTAAAACAGCAGCAGTTTGTTCTTTCATATCACCTTCGTCGTTAGTTAATCCACTTAAGTAAAGAGTTCCATTGTACTCAACTACTTTACTCATTCTTCCTGTTCCTTCAAATCTTTTAATTTCCATGATGTCATCTCCTATTATGTCTTTATTTTTTTTATATAATTTGTCCAATTGTTAGTTATTTATTGAACAAAATCTAGCTTATATTATTAGTTTTATGTCTATTTTTATTAGTATTTTATAATTATTTAACTTATATTAAATACTTTTAGTTAACATCTATTTTTAAGTTTGGCACAGCATTTAATGACATATCGTCTATTTTTCCGTTTATGAAATTATAGTATCCCGCGCAACCTATCATAGCTGCGTTATCTGTACATAATTCTATACTTGGGAATTTTATCTCGATACCTTTTTCGCCTGCCATTTTTGTTATCTTGTCTCTAAGTGCTGAGTTTGCCGCAACACCACCAGATAGTGCTATTGTTTTATATCCTTTTTCTTCAGCTGCATGTACTGCTTTTGTAGATAATACTTCTACTACTGCTTCTTGGAAAGATGCCGCAACGTCTTCTACTACTATCTCTTGTTTTTTCATTTTTTGAGCATTTAAGTAGTTTAAAACTGCTGATTTTAATCCACTGAAACTGAAGTCATATGAATCATCTAAATATGCTCTTGGGAATTCTATTGCATGTTTGTTTCCTTGTTTTGCAAGTCTATCTATTATTGGTCCACCTGGATATCCAAGTCCCATAGCTCTAGATATTTTGTCAAATGCCTCACCAGATGCATCATCTCTAGTTCTTCCAAGTATTTCATAATTTTGATAATCTTTAACCTCAACTAAGTGAGTGTGTCCTCCTGAAACTACTAAAGTTATAAATGGAGGCTTTAAATCTTTGTGTTGTATATAGTTTGCATTTATGTGACCTTGCATGTGGTTTACTCCAACTAGCGGAACGCCAAGTGTGAATGCTAATGCTTTTGCATAAGATAATCCTACTAAAAGTGCACCAACTAACCCTGGTCCATAAGTTACTGCTATATGGTCGATTTCTTCTGGTTTAATCCCAGCTGTGTCTAATGCTTCTTGATAAACTGCATCTATGTTTTCGATATGTTTTCTTGAAGCAACTTCTGGAACTACACCGCCGAATTTTTTATGTAATTCAATTTGTGTTGAAACTACATTTGCTAGTACTTCTCTTCCGTTTTTTAATACTGCAACTGCCGTCTCGTCACAACTACTTTCTATCGATAAAGTTATTATATCCTTCATTATTTCACCGCCTCATATTTTAGCTATTTATAATTCTACTTATCTGGGTTTACAAATTTGTTTTCGTAAGTTTATATCATCTATTATTAAAATGTCATATTTATAATTCCGATAGCTGATTCCACATTATTATTGCGTCTTCTCTATCGCTATAATATTCTTTTCTGACTCCTGCCATCTTGAATCCATATTTTCTATATAGATTTTGGGCAACTGTGTTCGAACTTCTAACTTCTAAAGTCATAGAAACTAGTCCATGTTCTTTGCAAAGTTTGACCATTTCGCTAACTAATCTGTCACCTATTTTTAATCCTCTGTAGTCACTGTGTACTGCTACGTTTGTTATATGACCTTCGTCCACTACAAACCAAACACCAACGTACCCAACGATTACAGAATCCAACTCAGCCACAAGATATCTCGCTAAGTTGTTTTTTAATTCGTCCATTAGAGATTTTTTTGACCATGGATCATCAAAACAGTCTACCTCTACCCTATGGACTCCATCTATGTCGTCTTTTCTCATCGGTCTAATTATTAAGTTATTCATATTTAATTCTGTGCCTAGCCCCAAAATTGGGTTTAAATCTATTTGTAAATCTTGATTTATATTATTTAGATTTTCTCGATTTTTTTCCATTTTGAAACCTCACTTTTCTCCAATATTAATTTTTTAGTTTTCTCTCTTCTTCAAGTTTTCTTTGTTTTTCTTCGTATTGTTCTTCTGCTTGTGATTTTCTAATATATAGAGGATTCACAGTATAGCAGTTGAATATATCTTTTCCTTCATCAAATTTAACTTTCGCCACTGAGCATAAACTTCCTGCTTTTGTTACGTTATTTGATGCTGCTGGAATTTCTATATTTGATATTTCTCTTATTTTATCTTCGTATTTATAAACTGCTTCTCCAACTAATATCCACTCTTCACCACTTTGTGATAATTCTTCAAGAAGTTCATCTATTGGTTGAATTCCGATTTCTTTTATTTCAACTAACTTTGTACCTTCGTAGTGATATCTTCCTGTATAAACTTGATTTCTTTGTGCATCTAATATTGAACATATTTTTTTGTCACAAAGGTTCATGTTTGCAGCTAAAGCTTCTAGCGAATTAACTCCTATTACTGGTATATCATTAACGTGTGCTATTGCTTTTGCTGTTGCCATACCAATTCTAAGTCCTGTAAAAGATCCTGGCCCTTCGCAAACTGCAATAGCATCAATTTCACGTACATTTAAATCACTTAAACCTAGCATATTTTCTATCATAGGCATAAGTTTTTGCGAATGAGTTTTTTTAGTGTTAATTGTATATTCACAAATTAATTTATTGTCATCTATAACAGCTACACTTGCCGCCATAGACGATGTATCTATCCCTAAAATCTTCATTATTTAGTCAACTCCTCAACTATTTTTTCGTATTCTTCACCATAAGGAATAAGTGTCATCTCTCTTCCCATGTCTTTGTATTTTAATTCTATTTTTAAGTATTCGTCTGGTAATATGTCCTCGATTATGTTTGCCCACTCGATTATACATACACCGTCTCCATTTATGTATTCTTCAAATCCTATATCGTACATTTCTTCGCTACAACCTATTCTGTATACGTCGAAATGGTATAATGGCATTTTTCCTTCATATTGATTTACTATCGTGAAAGTCGGGCTTGTGATGTAATCGTCTACTTCTAGTGCCTCTGCTAGACTTTGAGTCATCGTCGTTTTTCCTGCCCCTAAATCACCAATTAAACAAACTATGCTCCCCGGTTTTAAAAGCTTACCTAATTTAAAACCGATTTCTCTAGTCTCTTTATCATTATTTAAGTATATATTCTTTATCATCTGCGTTTTTTTCATATTTTCATCTCCGTATCTAATCTCATATTTTAAATATGAACCAGATATTATTATATTATACTTTTTAGTAATTTTATAGGCTTATGTGTGATTTTTTCAATGTATTGACTTATATTTATTATAATCTAAATTTTTGGAATAAAAAATTCGCTTTGCTCGTAGCGCCAATGATTAAAAAATAAAAGACCCACCCAGTAAAGGGCAGGCCTTTTTTATAATCTATTTAACACTTAGTATTCTTTCCATCTTTTTATATAATGGTAAAATTACCACTGTCATGATTGTACCTTTTAATATATTAAACGGTATTACTAACCAAATCATAAAAGTAAATAAATCTGTAACCCTGTGATTTAATACAGTTCCCATATTTATTATTGCATCCATTGGCATTACTAATCCGTATAATGGGAAAACTATGTAGTAGTCTACTACTGCACCTACTATAGCCATAAGTATTGTTCCTAAAACACCACCGATTAATACATTTTTATAAGTTTTAGCTTTTCTACATATAAAACATACCATTAATACATATGGTCCTGCGATTAATATGTTGGCTATTTCACCAACACCTCCAGTTGTACTTCCTGAAACTGCTTGTAATAAGTTTTTAATTACGACTACTATAAAACCTGCAACTGGTCCCATTGATAATCCACCAAAAACAGCTACTATGTCTGATAAATCAAGCTTCAAAAATGATGGGAATATTGGTAATGGTACTTCTATAAATCTTAAAAAATAAGATATAGCAGCTAAAATTCCTATTTGAGCTATCACTCTTGCAGACATTGTTTTTCTTGATTTTTGAGTATTTACACTTTGTTGCATAATACATAACCTCCAATAAAATAAATTATTATAGGCCAAATAAAAAAACTCGATAGAATCTTCTTCTTCGAGTTTTATGAGCAATCATAATAAATAAATCTTTTGAATTTATAACTCTCTTCTCTCATCCAGACTCTACTGTCGGCTTTGGAATTTCACCAAATCAACTAATTAAATAGCTCGCGGGCTTTACCGCCGGTAGGGAATCTCACCCTGCCCCGAAGATTTTTTCTAGTTATTTTATTTTCCTATTACAATTACTATGATAATATCCTTAACATATTCTGTCAACTTTATTAAAATTTTAACATTATACGTTTATATATTATGTTTTCTAATTATATATAGTTCTGTATTCTAAATTGTACTTTAGATATATATTAGATATAAGTTTGTCCGTTTTTATTTACATAATTCACTTTTAACTTATTTTAACCATAATTATTTATATATTATGCTTCTCTTTTATAAACTACTTTTCCATCTATTATTGTGCATAATACATTGCTTTGTATTTCAAGTGGATTTCCATCCCAAATTACTATATCGGCATCTTTTCCAACTTCTATTGAACCAACTCTGTCTTCTATTCCTAAAACTTTAGCAGGATTTATAGTTATTGATTCTAGCGCTTTTTCTTGTTTCATACCGTATTTAACGGCTAATCCAGCACATATAGGTAAGTATTGAAGTGGGATTACTGGATGATCTGTCATAATACATATATCCTTACCTGCATTTGATAAAATTCCAGCAGTTTCAAAAGTTAAGTTTCTAAGCTCAATTTTTGACCTCTCTGATAAAGATGGACCTACTATAAGCGGATAATCTTCTTCTAATAATTCTTCCACTATCATATGTCCCTCTGTGCAGTGGTCTATTGTAAGTTTTAAATCAAATTCTTGTGCAATTCTCATAGCAGTAAACATATCATCAGCTCTGTGTGCATGTGCTTTTAGCGGGATTTCCTTTTTTAACACAGGTATAAGTGACTCTAGTTTTATATCGAATTCTGGCTTATCTATATCTTCGTCCTCTTCTGCACATTTTAAATCGAATAGATATTCTTCTGCTTTTCTTAAATTTTCTCTAAGTAATGCTGCTATTGCCATTCTAGTTTGTGGTGCATCATCTTTTGAACCATAGCATGATTTTGGATTTTCACCGAATGCAACTTTTGATGCAACTGGATTTTTGATTATCATCTTATCTATTCTTCTACCAAAAGTTTTTATTGCAGCAGCTTGACCTCCCATTACATTTGCACTTCCAGGAGTTGTACAAACTGCAGTTATTCCACCTTCATATGCTTCCTTGAATGTTCTATCCATTGGATTTATACCATCGATTACATTTAAGTGAGGCGTTATTGGGTCTGTTTCTTCGTTTCCATCAGCTCCTTCTACACCCATTCCGTCTTCCCAAAGACCTAAGTGTGTGTGGGCATCTATAAATCCTGGGTATATAAAGTTGTCCTCAGCATCTATAACTTCTAATGTATCTGTATTTGGGTCAAATTCAAGTTCACCATTAGCTCTTAACTCTTTGTTAAGTTCTTCATAGTCGTCTTCTCGTCCTATAACTTCTCCACCAAATACAAACTCTGTACTTAGCGAATTTAACTTTTCGCCTATTGCTACTATTTTTTTACCTTTTATTAATATTCCTACTTTTTGTATTCCTTGAGTAATTGTATTTACTGTTCCGTTTTTTATAAGTAACACTATATGCCTCCAATTTAATTGTATTTTTATAATCTATTTTTAATGTTTCACTATTTATATTTTTAAATGTTGTGTTTCTAAGTTAACATATAAACTTGTTTTAAACAACCCATAAGACCTAAATGTTAAACAAGACTTATATATTGAGTTGAAACTTCTCTTGTAAGCCATGCCTTGTTTTTAGATAAATAAAATCCGCACCCGCATTTTAGTATGCGAAAGCGGATTTTATTTAACAACATAAAGTTTTAATTTAATATCTTAATTATAGTTTATGCTATCGTGTAAATTACAGTTTCATAGATAAAGAAACACGTCCCTTATCTAAATCAATTCCGATAACTTTAACATCAACAACATCACCAACAGAAACTATCTCCATTGGGTCTTTTACAAATTTATTGCTCATTTGTGATTTGTGAACAAGACCATCATTTTTAATTCCTATATCGACAAATGCGCCAAAATCTACAACATTTCTGACAGTACCTTTAAGTACCATACCTTCTTGAATATCTTCTATTTTTAATACATCTGTTCTTAAAATAGGTTTCATTCCTTCATCCCTAGGGTCACGGCCTGGTTTTTTTATTTCTAAAATTATATCTTTTAAAGTAGGTTCACCTATTTCTAGTTGTTTGCTTATTTCTTTTAGGCCTATTTTTTTAACTCTATCGTCTATATCAGCTATATTTTTATTTTCAATATCCTTCATAGTATAGCCTAGCATCTCTATCATCTTTTTGCATACATCATAACTTTCAGGATGAACACCTGTATTATCAAGTGGATTTTTACCATCTGCAATTCTCATAAATCCAGCACATTGCACAAATGCACTTGGTCCAAGTCTCTTAACTTTTTTAAGTTGAGCCCTTGATGTAAATGCTCCATTTTCTTCTCTATATAGAACAATGTTTTTAGCAACTGATTTACTTATTCCTGAAACATGTTCAAGTAATGAGTAAGATGCAGTATTTAAGTCTACTCCAACACTGTTAACTGAGTCTTCAACAACTCCATCTAAAACTTCTGTAAGTCTCTTTTTATTTAAATCGTGTTGATATTGTCCAACACCTATATTCTGAGGCTCTATTTTAACAAGTTCAGCAAGTGGGTCTTGAAGTCTTCTTCCTATTGATATTGCCCCTCTTATAGATACATTTATATCTGGATGTTCTTCCGCTGCTAATTCTGATGCAGAATATATTGATGCTCCAGCTTCACTTACTATTACATATTGAGTGTTTAAGTTTTCTTCTTTTATTAAATCAGCTATCATCTTTTCAGATTCCCTAGATGCAGTACCATTACCGATTGCTATTACATCTATGTCATATTTTTTCACTAAGTCTACAACTTTCTTTCTAGCTGATTCCATTTTTGCCTGTGGTTTGTGCGGATATACGATTGCTTGGTCTAAAAATTTACCATTTCTATCTACAACAGCTATCTTACATCCATTTACATACCCAGGGTCAAATCCCATAACCACTTTACCTTTTAGTGGTGGTTGTAATAATAAGTTCTTGATATTTTCACCAAATACACTGATTGCTCTTTCTTGTGCATTTTCAGTTAAATAAGCTCTTATCTCTCTTTCAATTGAAGGGAAGATAAGTCTTTTATATGAATCTTCTATAGCTGATAAAATTTCTGCTTTATTTTTTGAATTGTTCTTATTTATATACTTATTTTCTATATAGTTTAATACTTGGTCGTTGTCTATTTCTAATTTAACTTTTAAGAAGTTTTCCTTTTCACCTCTGTTTATTGCAAGTACTCTGTGTGATGCCATTGTTCTAACTGGTTCGCTGTAGTCATAGTACATATCATAAACTGATTTTTCATCAGTTGTATTTTGAGTTACGATTATACCATGGTCTATAGCTAATTTTCTTATGTATTTTCTTATTTCTGCATCATCTGAAACTACTTCAGCAATTATATCTAAAGCGCCTTTAACTGCATCCTCTGCACTTTCAACACCTTTTTCTGAATCTATATAATTTGCTGCTTCGACATTTATATCAGATATATTTTGAGCTAAAATTGCATCTGCTAAAGGTTCTAATCCTTTTTCCTTTGCGATTGTGGCTCTTGTTCTTTTCTTTTGTTTGTAAGGAGCATAAATATCCTCAACTTCTTGAAGTGTTTTTGCTTTTGCTATATTCTTTTTAAGTTCTTCAGTTAATTTTCCTTGCTCATCTATTATTCTAGTAACATCTTCTTTTCTGCTTTCTAAATTTCTAAGATAAGTAAGTCTCTCGTTTAACTGTCTTAAAGTGACATCGCTCATTTCGCCTGTCATTTCTTTTCTGTATCTCGCAATAAAAGGGATTGTATTTCCTTCATCAATTAGTTTTATAGTGTTATCTATATATTCCCTTTTAACATTAAACTCTTTTTCTAAAATGTTATATATATCCAACCCAAACAACTCCTTTAAAAAACAGGGAGCCACAAATATGTGTAGCCCCCCTGTGTTATTTTTTATTGATTCTTCATCTTATTCATTTTTAGATATTCATTTATGAATAAATTTATATTTCCATCCATTACACTATCCACATTTCCAATTTCAGCATTAGTTCTGTGATCCTTCACTAATTTATACGGTTGGAATACATAGGATCTTATTTGACTTCCCCATGTTATCTGTGAATACTTACCTTGGATATCTTCTATTCTTTCTTTGTTTTCTAATTCTTTTAAATGAATTAATTTACCTTTTAGCATCTTCATTGCAGTGTCTTTGTTGGCAAATTGTGAACGTTCATTTTGGCATTGAACAACTATTCCTGTTGGAATATGAGTTATTCTAACTGCAGAATCAGTTTTATTTACGTGCTGTCCACCAGCTCCAGATGATCTATATGTGTCGATTTTTAAATCGTTAGGATTTATCTCAACATCAATCTTATCATCAAGCTCTGGTGTAACATCTACTGATACGAAAGATGTATGTCTCTTTCCTGATGCATCAAAAGGTGATATTCTGACGATTCTATGAACGCCTTTTTCACTTTTTAGATACCCATAGGCATTTGTACCTTGAATCAGTAGCGTAACACTTTTTATCCCTGCCTCTGGGTCACTTATCATATCTAATGTTTTGACCTTAAAATTATTTTGGTCAGCCCATCTAAGATACATCCTAAGTATCATTTGAGCACAATCTTGTGCATCTAATCCACCAGTTCCAGCATTTATAGATAAAACAGCATTGTTAGCATCGTATTTTCCATTTAATAAAGTCTTTATTTTAACTTCATCTATTTTATCTTCAAGTATTTTTATAGATTTTTCGATGTCTTTTTCAATCGACTCATCTTCTTCCTCAAGACCTAGTTCTATCAATACCTCAATATCTTCTAAGTTAGAGTTTAATTCTTCATATTCAGAGATTATATTTTTTAAATCACTGTTTTGTTGAAGAATTTTTTGAGCCCTTTCGTTGTCATCCCAAAAATCTTGCTTGTTTATTTCTTCTTCATATTTTTGAATTTGTGCTCTCTTTGAAGCGATGTCAAAGGGAAACACCCAATTCTTTTAAATCTACAGACATTGTTTCCACTGCCTGTCTATAATCTAATTCTCTTAGCATTAGATCCTCCTAGTTTTTGCCACAGCAGTTTTTATATTTCTTACCACTACCACATGGGCAAGGGTCATTTCTTCCTACTTTTGTTTCCTTAACAACTGGTTGTTTAGGTTCATCAGTTGGAGCTTCTATTGTATCAACATCAACTATTTGTTTTCTCTCAGTTGGTTGTTTTTCTATAGTTATTCCGAATAAGTATCTAACTGTATCTTGTCTTATTTGGTCAACCATTTCGTCAAACATATTGAAACCTTCTAATTTGTATGCTATTACTGGGTCTTGTTGACCTAAAGCACGAAGTCCTATACCTTGACGTAATTGATCCATAGCATCTATGTGGTCAATCCAGTGGCTATCAACACATTGTAAAAGTATGATTCTTTCTATTTCTCTCATTCTTTCTGATGTGATAACTTCTTCTTTTTCTTTGTATATAGCAAGTGCTATTTCGTAGATTTTTTCGATTAATTCTTCACCTTGTAAAGCTTCTAATCCTTCAACTTCTAAGCTTTCAACTGGCATAAATGCACCATATAGGTAGTGTTTTAATTCTGTATAATCTACTTTTTTATCTTCTGTATATGCTTCAACAGCAGCAGCTATTCTGTCTTTTATCATAGATTGGATATATTCGTGGATATCTTCTCCTTCAAGAACACTACTTCTTTCAGCATATATAACTTGTCTTTGTTTATTCATAACATCATCATATTGAAGCACGTGTTTTCTTATACCGAAGTTTCTACCTTCTACTTTCTTTTGTGCATTTTCAATTGATTTAGTTAACATTCTATGTTCGATAGGCATATCTTCTTCTAGACCTATTTTTTCAACAACACCTTGTATTCTTTCACTACCGAATAATCTCATAAGATCATCGTCAAGTGCTATATAGAATCTTGATGAACCTGGGTCACCTTGACGTCCAGAACGTCCTCTTAACTGGTTGTCTATTCTTCTAGACTCATGTCTTTCAGTACCTATTATTGCAAGTCCACCTGCTTCTTTAACTTCTTCTTGTTCTTTTTCAGCTTGGTCTTTGAACTTGTGATATAGTGAGTCAAAAGTTTCTTTAGCTTTTGCTAAATCTTCATTTTCTGCTAATTCTTCAGCATCTATACTAGTATCAACTCTCTTGATTGAATCATCAGTAAATCCGTGTTTCTTTAATTCTTTTTTAGTTAAGAATAATGGGTTCCCACCAAGCATAATGTCAGTACCACGACCAGCCATGTTTGTTGCTATTGTAACTGCTCCAAGTCTACCTGCTTGTGCTATTATCTCAGCTTCTTTTTCATGGTTTTTAGCATTTAATACTTCGTGTTTTATACCTTTTCTCTTAAGAATTTGAGAAAGTAATTCTGATTTTTCTATTGAAACTGTACCAACTAGTACTGGTTGGTTTTTAGCATGTCTTTCCATTATATCTTCTGCTACAGCGTTGAATTTACCTCTTTCGTTTTTATAAACTACGTCTGGTAAGTCTTGTCTTAAAATTGGTTTATTTGTTGGTATTTGCACAACGTCCATTTTGTAGATTGATTTAAATTCTTCTTCTTCTGTTTTAGCTGTACCTGTCATACCTGCAAGTTTTGAATACATTCTAAAGAAGTTTTGGAATGTTATTGTAGCAAGAGTTTTTGATTCTCTTTGAACGTGTAAACCTTCTTTAGCTTCTATAGCTTGATGTAGACCTTCTGAGTATCTTCTACCAAACATTAGACGACCTGTAAATTCGTCAACTATAACTATTTCGCCATCTTTAGCAACATAATCTACGTCTTTTTTCATTATAGCGTGTGCTTTAAGTGCTTGGTTAATGTGGTGGAATAATTCAGTATGTTCAACATCTGTTATATTCTCAACATTGAAGTAAAGCTCTGCCTTTTTAATACCAGATTCACTTAATGAAACTGCTTTTTGTTTTTCATCTATTTCATAATCTCCATCTGATGGAAGTTCTTTTTCTTCTTCAGTTTTTTCTTGTTGTGTTTTACTTGGTCTTTTTAATGTTAATACGAATGTATTAGCATCTGTGTATAAATGCGTAGATTTGTCCCCAGGTCCAGATATTATAAGTGGTGTTCTAGCTTCGTCTATTAATATAGAATCGACCTCATCGACGATAGCGTAGTTTAATTCTCTTTGAACTCTTTGTTCTTTGTGAATTACCATATTATCTTTTAAGTAATCAAATCCGTACTC
>CAMEPL010000041.1 GCA_945931665.1 uncultured Clostridium sp.
TTCTGATTATTCGTCTTCTATATAACTTTATCATTATTTGGAATATAAAACAAGGGATATCTACAACTATCTTGCTGCAATATCCCTAATTTGTTTTTTATTAAATTATTTTGATATATATGCAACTCCAAAAGCTCCGGGACCTATATGAGTCCCAATTGCAGCTCCTATTTCTCTTGTTTCTTCTTCTCCAAGTTTAAATTCAGGATGACAGGCTTCTTTGAACGAATCTAAATTTTTAATTATTCTCGTATATGCAAAGTCTACTACATGATTTTCATCAGGCACATTTTCTTTCATATAATCTATCATAAATTTTATAGATTTTTTGTGGCCTCTAGTCTTAGCAAGTACCTCCACACATCCATCAACTACTGATATTACTGGAGTTATCCCAAGTACTCCACCTACTATAGCTGATGTTGCAGATAATCTTCCTCCTTTTTTTAAATATTTAAGAGTATCTACTACTGCAATTACTCTTACTTTTGATATTAATTCTTCTATATTTGATTTTATTTCATCTGCACTTTTACCTTCATCTCTCATCTTGACTGCCTCTCTCACAAGAACAGCAAGTCCTAAACTCGCATTTAGCGAATCTATAATATGTATTTTTCCATCTTCAATCATCTGAGACGCTATAACTGCTGATTGATATGTCCCGCTTAATTTTGATGATATAAATATACCCAATATTTCATCACCTTGTTTTGTGTATTGCTCAAAAACTTCTACAAATCCAGCTGGATTAGTCTGTGATGTTTTAGGTAATTCTTCACATTCTTCTAATCTTTTATAAAATTCGTCATGACTTATATCTACACCATCCATAAAAACATCATTCCCGAAAATTACATGCAAGGGTACTACTTCCACTCCTAATTTTTTTGCTTCTTCTATAGTTATATCACTAGCGCTATCTGTTATTATGCGTATCATGAATAAATCCTCCTGTATAAAATATATATTTACCACTCTATTTAATATCTTTTACTAATTTTCTATTATGTTAAATAATTTTATACAAATTTTATTAAGATGTCAATAATATTTGATAATCAAAATATTTGCTCGTTGAAATTTATTAAATTATACTTTCAGTATGTTCCTCAACTATTCAAACTCCATATGAAAATAAAAAGAGGATACCCAAAATCACCTTGCAGTATCCTCTAAACTATCAGTCTTATTGTATTATGTCTACGTATTTAAAATTAGTCACCTTTTGTAAATCTTCAGGTTTTAACTCTATTTGATAACCAATTTTTCCCGCGCTAACTATTATAGTATCTAGTTCTTTCGCAGTTTCATTCACAAAAGTGCTGTATAACTTTTTCATTCCAACAGGAGAACACCCACCTCTTATGTAGCCTGTTACCTTGTTGATATCTTTTACGTGAATCATCTCTACGCTTTTTTCACCAACTGCTTTGGCTGCTTTTTTTAGGTTTAGGTTTTGATCGACAGGTATTACAAAAACATAGTATTCTCTGCTGTGTCCTTGAACTACTAACGTTTTATAAACTTGCTCTACATCTCTTCCTATAGCATGTGCGACAGTAATTCCATCTACATGTTCGCCGTCTGTTTTATATGAATGTGTATCGTAATCTATTTTGTTGGAATCTAAGATCCTCATTGCATTTGTTTTTACCTTTTTTGCCATCTTACCCTCCTAAAAATTTCTATCTATTTAACTTCATCTGTCGTCGTTGTTTCTTTCTTAAAGCTTAGTTTGACGTAAGCTAAAGCCCCAACAGCAAATGATATAATTGTAAACATTATTTGATTTATATTTGTTCCAATTGATATGAAATAAAAAGCTACTGAGCAATAAATTATAGCCATAGTTACATACGCTACTATATTTGATAAACTATTAGTTTTCGATTTGAACATATTAAACACCTCCCAGTAATATGCCACTTTGAAACGATTTAAAACTAAATCTCCCAAACTTATTTGCTAATTTCTCATTTAATTATACCCCTTAAAAATTTGTGATATAATCTTCATATCATTATTGATATTTTCTTCCTTAAGTTCATTATAAATAAAGGCAACAAATCTTGCAATTTTTTTTGATTGGTTTATAAAAATAGTCCTCTATCTACCTTATTGATTTTATCCAATATAACTATAACTTAATCATATTAGATAAATTTTTATGTTCTTACTATTATATCATTTAATTAGTAAATTGTTGCAAAAAAATAGCCGTAAAATGATTATTTAAACCATATTACAGCTATTTATATAAAGCCTTTAGCTTTCTTGCTATCTTAATTTCCTTCGTTATCAGATATTTCTTTTAATGTGTTATATATTTTAGCATTAGGGCTAATATTCCAGTGTTGTTCAAATACGCCGTGTTTTGCTTGAACCATTTCAGCTTGTACATTTGCGCCTATGTACTTACCTTGGTAGTCATTTGCATCTTGACCTTCTGGTATTTCAAATAAAACTTCTGTTACAAAAGGTACTGTTGCATTTTTTGTAGTACTTACACCTTGATTGTAATAGTAATATCCATCATTTCCATCAATCCAATTTCCATCAATCCCCTCTAATTTACATACATCTGCCCCGCTTTTAGCACCATCTTTTGTATCGCTGATAAATGATTCGACCTTCACTCTCAATAAACTAGTCGCTGTAGATTTTATATTAAACTGGATTTCGCCACAGATTTTATCTCCTGGCAATAGCATTACACCATCTTCAATTTTATTTATATTTATGCCCCCGTCTACAGTCATCGCTTGTTTTGATGTGTTGTCAGTTCCATTCCAACTAAAAAACTTATACCCAAATCCTATTGCCGCTGGTATTAAAACTGCCAATAATGTGATTAATAATATTTTTCTCTTTTTCAATAAAACTCCCCCTTATAAACCTTAACTTAAAATAATTTTATAAACTGATTTACCCATTTTTAAACTGATTCTCGTATTTGTCTCTTAAAATGTCTCACTTTTAGCCTCTACTTTCACGACAATTTGGACTTGCTTATCTGCTAAATCCATTATTTCTGATTTACTTGGTTTTAACTTTACTCCCGAAATAAGTTTATTCTCTAAAATCCCACCTTTCTTTATAGATTTTTTATGGTAATAATATCCGTCATCTGCCAGTTGCCAATACTCATCATCTGGATTATTATTATTTTCATTGTCATATTGTATTTCACAAAGTGATTTACTAAACTTATATGATGTATTTGTTGGAGGACTGTCTAAAACAACCGGCAAGATAGCCACTCTGACATATATATCGCAATCGCTATCGTTTTTTATATCAAAATCTATATCTAAATTCATTTCATCATTTTCGCCCAATTGATCTAGTTTTATCTGTTTTTCTGCAGCAAAATCACCGTCAATTGTAAAATCAATATTTGCCGTTCTTTGACTTGTTTCTTTTGAAAATTTATTGAAAAACATAGCGTATAGTTCACCGTAATTTGTAGTAATAACTATCAAAATTACCATTGTTACTACACCTATAAATAGTTTTTTCATTTTATCACCTTTGTTTCTCAATTAATAAAGCTAAAACTCTAATTTCTTTCAATTTTATTTAAAACTTAAATCTACATCGTTTTGTTTATTTTTATAAAAATAAGAATTATTTTTTCGTTTGAGTTTGATATGTATATCTTCGCTATAATCATCAGTTGCATCCATTTGAACTTTATTTTGATTTGAACTTGAATATGTATCTGTATCTACTATTATATAATTTTGCGGAAGTATTAAATTTATATAATAAGTACCATCGATATTTAAATTTTTGACTGTATATGTTTGTCCTGGTTTTATTACTAAATTAGCAGACTCATCATCGTTACTTACATTTATCATAAAACTTTGATCATCATTATTACTATTTTCCAACATTCCGTCTTCATTTTCTATATCACATGTAAAGTTTAAAGTTCCACATGAGCTACTAACTGGAACTCTGATCGCAGTTTGATTATTTCTAAATTCTATATGAGTGAAGTCATCTCTTACATAATTCATTTTTAAATTACCACTGCAGACAACTGCGCTCCTAATAGCGTCATTCTTTGTGATAGAGTAAACTATCTTATCCGACATTATTGTAATTTTATCACCACAGTTTAGCGTTTGTAGTTTATCAATGCCGTATTCTTGTGAAAAATCATCATTTATATAACACCTTGTATTATTTTTTATATTGATATTATTATAAGTAATTGTATTTTTATTTATTTTTAAAGGAGTCTTTGTGATTTTAATATCTAAATCTAAATTATTTAGTATAAATTTATCTGATGTATTTTTGATATCTATTCTAGCATATACATTATCTCCATTTGTCGGAAGATAATTTTCATCAAAATAAACTATTTTCCCATCTCTGTATTTATAAAATTGTACATTTATATCAAGCTGTGGTTTTTCAATAATATATAGATTTAACTTTGAAAATCCATATGAGTTATTTAGAACACTTTCACTGGAAATAAAATTTCCAACTAAAAAATCTATCGTATTTTCTCCTAATTTTAAGTCCTTACTTATATTAGTTTCCATAAAATTATCACTATTAAACACACCACATTCAATATGATAAAAATCTGTATGCTTTGATAAGTCTCCTTTGTGAGCAGTTGAATTTTTGCATTGAGATAATAATGACGCTTTATATTTTGTCTCACTTCCATTTAAATTATAAATCCTAGTTGTATTTCTATTTTGATAGTTTAATGATGTCAAAGATTTATTTATAAAAACACTAATTATATCATTATAAGGTACAATAAGCTCAAATCCATACTCATTATCTGACGGCACTCCAAGCACTGCATATGCCTCGTTTTCGCGCAATAAGTTATACTGCTCTTGAGATATATTGAACTTTGCACTTAACATCCTCCACTCAATACTAGCTTTTTGATTTTCAGGGTCTAGAGATGTATATAAATCCCATGTTACAAATTTTCCATCTTGCCAATCTATAGGCTTGTCTGACTTTAGATAGCCATATAACGTGCTTAAATCGTATCTAATTATCCCACCTTTTTCAGGACTTACAATAGTTCTTAATATTTTGTTACCAGTTACCTTTTTAGGTGTTTCATTATCTTCTACAACCACCTTTGGCATACTTTCATGTATTTCACTTTCACTACCAACTGATACTACAATATCTTCTACAGGAGTATCCCCGCTATCTGAAATTTCTTCTGTAGAATATTGCTCAGTAGCTTTTTCACTATCTAAAGCTTCTTCACTATCTAATACCCCCGTTTTATCATAAAGTATTTCTTCGTTAGCTTTGGACTCTTCATTACTTGAAGGTATTTCAGGTCTAATAGATGTAGCATTTGTTATATCTGCATTATCTGTATCTGTTGTATCGCTTGTATCCGCTTCATCTACAATCGTGACATAGTTTATACCCCTAAGTATATTATTCTTAGAATCATACAAATCTTTTATATTTTCAACATCACTTTGATCAATATTCTTATTAAGCTCTGCCAAATCGCTATGAGAATTTAACTTTTTTTCACCGTTATTGATTTCATTAGGTTCTCTAGTCTTTGTCCAATTTGTAAGCTCAACCTCACTCACACCAACCGGCAAACTTCGCCCTGCATCAATATTTTGCAGATTATCATAGGTAACGTATACAATTACCGTAGCAATAAAAACAGTAATTATATACTTTATATTTTTCTTAATCAAAATCCCCCCTTCCCTTTAATTTTGTGGACAAGCTTAATTCATTATATGGTAAGCATTTTTTATTTATTCCACTTTTTTATGATTTTTTATAAAAAAAACTAGGTTGCTACAGTATCTGTATTTCAACCTAGTTTATTACTACAAAACACATAGTCTTTCTTTTACCGACTATTATTTTCTATTTTAAATTAATTCATTAATTTCTCTATTTCACATAAATCAAGACCTGTTGATTTTGATATTGCTTCTTTATCTAATCCTATAGTTATCAACGATTTTGCTATTTCTATAGCTTTATTCTTTTCCCCTTCTCTTTTGCCTTCTTCTATTCCTTCTTTTCGTCCTTCTTCTCTTCCTTTTTTAAGCCCTTTTCTCTCAGCTTCATTTAATGCACTTATTTTATCTCTTAACGTCTTTGCTCTCATCTCATATAGTTCTCGTTGAGTATCATCGTTACTCATTTTTATAAGTTCATCTTTTGCTTCTCTTATTTCCTCAACGCTCATTTCAAGGCTTCTAACTTTTTCACTTTCTGGATTTTTTAAAAATTCAATCCATGCCACAAGCATATCTTTTTCATCTGAGCCTTCTTCCAATTTTGGTATTTCTATAAAATGAATTTCCGCTACATTTGTTAATTCTTCGTTGCTATACATTTCTTTTAATCTATATCCGCTGTGGAATTTTCTTGTTTTTAAGTATTTGAAGTTCAGTATATTTATGCAAATTGTTCTCTTTAAAACACTATAATCCTCGCCTTCATTAAGTTGCTCTGAATATAATTTAGACCAATAATACAGACTTCTTTTTATCATATTATATTCGTTTTTCAACTGGATCTCTATATTAATTATCTCGTTATTACTAGTCGTCGCTTTTACATCTAATCTAGAAAATTTGTCTTCTATATATCCTTTATTTAAATCTGTATTCTTTATCTCAACTTCTGTTATTAAGTCCTTTGGTTTTAAAGTTGCATTTAAGAAGGATATCAATATATTTGGATGTTTTTCGCTGCCAAATATATTTTTAAACACAAAATCCATCTTCGGATCTAATAATCCTCTCATATCTTCAACTCCTTTTCCTTTTTATTTAGATTATACCATAATGGGTATTTTTTTAATCCTAGATTTCAACTAAAAAACCTATATCTCAAATTATTATATATTTTAAGATATAGGCTTTTTATATTTTATTTATCTTTATATTTTCAACTTCTATCTAGGTCTTCTTTTTGAATTCTTTCCTGATGATTTTCCTCTTCCTGAGTTTTTACCACCATTATTTCTTCCAGAATTTCTAGAGTCATTTCCTCTTGATGAAGATTTTCTATTATTTGAATTTCTGTTGTCTTTATTTTTACCTTTTCCTGATTTAGAGCCCTTATTTCCACCTTTTGAGTGTCCAAAATCTCTAAATTCTCCTCTTGGTTTTATAAGACATCTTGGTCCAAATCCTATTAAGTCCTCTCTCCCCGCTTCGACTAGTGCTTTATGAACTAAGTCGTAGTTGCGAGGTTGGCTGAATTGAAGTAATGCTCTTTGCATTGCTTTTTCTTCTCTTGATTTTGGCACATAAACAGGTTTCATATCTCTTGGATCAAGCCCTGTATAGAACATAGCAGTCGATAATGTCCCTGGTGTTGGGTAGAAATCTTGTACTTGTTCTGGTTGATAATGTATATCTCTTAAATACTCAGCTAACTCTATTGCACTGTCTAAAGTTGAACCTGGGTGAGATGACATTAAGTAAGGAATTAAGTATTGGTTCATTCCTAATTGTCTGTTTATATCAAAGTATTTTTGTCTAAATTTCTCATATGTTTCACCAGCTGGTTTTTGCATATAGTGAAGAACTTCTTCTGCAACGTGTTCTGGTGCAACTTTAAGCTGACCACTTACATGGTGTTTGACTAATTCTCTTAAGAACTTGTTGTCTTTGTCAGCCATAACGTAATCGTATCTTATTCCTGAACGAACGAATACTTTTTTAACACCTGGAACATTTCTAACTTTTCTAAGCAACTCGATATAATCAGTATGGTCTACTTTTAAGTTTTTACAAGGAGATGGGTCTAGACATTGTCTGTTTTTACATGCTCCTTTTGTAACTTGCTTATTACAAGCAGGTCCTCTGAAGTTTGCAGTAGGTCCACCAACATCATGGATATACCCTTTGAAATCTGGTAAATGTGTGATTTCTTTTGCTTCTTCTAATATTGATTCATGACTTCTACTTTGTACCGCTCTACCTTGGTGGAATGTTATCGCACAGAATGAACATGAACCGAAACATCCTCTGTTGTTTACTATACTAAATTTAACCTCGTTTATCGCAGGGATTCCGCCCATGCTTTCATAAATTGGATGATAAGTTTTTGCATATGGTAGTGCATAAACTGCATCTAATTCTTCTCTATTTAAAGGTTTTTCTGGTCTATTTTGAACTAAATATTTTACTCCGTGTTGCTGAACTAACATCTTTCCTCTGTATGGATCTTGTTCATCGTACTGGATTTTGAAAGCTTCTGCATATTTTCTTTTGTCAGTGCTCACTTCCTCCATTGATGGAAGTAAAACATAATCTCCATAAACTTCATCTAAACTATCTGCTAAATAACAAGTCCCATCAATAAAGCTTATATATTTTGGGTCAAACCCGTCATTTAACGCATTTGCAACGTTTACGATTGGCTTTTCACCCATACCGTAAATTAATAAATCCGCACCAGAGTCGATTAATATCGAATTTCTAACTCTGTCGCTCCAATAATCGTAGTGAGCAAATCTTCTAAGACTCGCCTCGATTCCACCGATTACGATTGGTATATTTTTATATGCTTCACGTATTTTATTACAATATACAATTGTAGCTCTATCCGGTCTGTAGCCCATTTTTCCGCCCGGTGAATAAAGATCTTTGTCTCTCGGTCTCTTACTAACAGAGTAGTGATTTACCATCGAGTCCATATTCCCAGCATTAACTAAGAACCCAAGTCTCGGCTTTCCTAGTCTCATAAAATCTTCTGTAGTTTTCCAATTTGGTTGTGCTATTATCCCAACCTTGTAACCTTCTTTTTCTAATACTCTAGAGATTATCGCAGTACCAAAACTGTGATGGTCTACATAAGCATCGGCAGTTACAACTATAAAGTCTAATTCATCCCATCCGCGTTCTTCCATATCTGCTCTGCTTATGGGTAAAAATTTATTATTCACTGTCTCACCACTTTCTAAATTAAATATTCAAATTTATACTCATCCATTTTACATAACGTAAATAAACTCTTCCTTAACTGACTTATAATTATATCATTTATAAATAGTTTTATCCACAAATACTATCGTCCTATCATTGTATTATTTTCCAATTTTAGTTTGATTAATACGATATAATATAACTTTCTATATGTTATAAAACAAAAACTCCCCATGGTTTTATTATCACCACAAAGGAGTTTTTATTTTCTCTACATCAAATTTTATTACTACTTTTATTTTTATTTATTATACTTTAATCAATTAAATTATCTAACATATTGTACTGCGTTTTCTTTTCTAGGTGCAGCTTTACCTTCCATATCTTTATACCCAAGTAATACACAGTGTAATGGAGTATATCCTTCTGGTAGGTTTAGTTTAGCTCTAAGTTCTTGAGCTTGTGGTCCCATAAATGCTAAGCTTACAAGCTCTACCCAACAAGAACCTATATTTAATGCTTCTGCTGCAAGTAACATATTTTGAGTTGCCGCTGAGCAGTCTACTACTTTTGATCTTTCATCATCTTTACCAGAAACTAAAATTACTGTTGGTGCATTATAAAAACAGTTGTATTTTTCATTTTCACCCATTTTTTTTATAAATTCATTATCTGAGCATTTAGCTACATTTTTAGTCGCAACATTTAATTCATCTAATACTTCTTTATTTTGGATAACTGTAAAGTTCCAGCTTTGTTTATTTATCGCACTTGGTGCATATAAACCAGCCTCTATTATGGCTTGTAATTCTTCTTCTTTTATTTGTTCTGGTTTAAATTTTCTTATAGATCTTCTTTCTCTTATTACATTTAGTGTACTTCTCATTTTTCGTCTCCTATTTATTTTTTGTTCGTACACGAACGAATAGTTCATTAAAAAAATGCTCTTAAAGCACTTTTTTAATATTTAATAGGGCCTTACTTACATACTTCTTAAAAATTTCTTTTTGATTTTCATCAAATCCATCCAACATTGCATTTAATGCCTCATCTTTTATTTGGTCTAATTTATGTTTTACATTAACACCATCATCAGTTAAATTTATATATATATTTCTTTTGTCCTCATTACAAATACTTTTGCTTACTAAACCTAAACTCTCATATTTGTTTATAATATCAGACAAAGAAGACTTTGACATTTTTCCTATCTTAACTATTTCACTAAATAATAAAGGACTTTTGTCTTCTGGAAGTATATAAAATAGTAATGCATGATTTTGTAGTATTGGTAGGCCTTCTTCTTTTATTCTTTTTGTAAGAAATTTATTAGAGATACTTCCTATCTTGTTTATATAACTAAATATACAACCTAGTTCCATATCTTAACCCCCATTCGTTCGACAACGAATAAATTTTAACACCTATATTTTTCTGCGTCAAGTATTTATCTACCCTCAAATTAATCCAAATTTGTAAAATTTAATTCATATATTTTTCTTATTCCTAAAATTTCAATGCTCTTATTATATTCTTTGTAAACAAAAAGTCCAATAGATAACCTATTGGACTTTTTTTAAATTTATAATATAAATTTATCTTATAAATCTTTTACAACTTTATTATATAAATATTTTAAGAATACTGCACTTACTATAACTGAAGCTATCTCCGCTATTGGGAATGAAAGCCAAACTAAATCTATATTACCTAATTTTGATAATATAAATGCAGCTGGTAATAAGAAGACTAATTGTCTTACAAATGAAACTAGCATACTGAATATACCATTTCCTAATGCTTGGAATGTTGAAGATGCTATTATAGAGAAACCAGCAAATACAAAACTCACACTTATTATTCTAAGCGCTGGTATACCTATAGCTAACATTTGGTCAGATGCGTTGAACATTTTTAATAATGTTCCAGGCATTACTTGGATTATTAAAAGACCAACTAACATTATTCCTACAGCATAGCAAACACTTAATTTTACAGTTTTTATAAGTCTATCTTTATTTCTAGCTCCTAAGTTGTATGATACTATTGGAACCATACCATTGTTTAATCCGAATATTGGCATGAATACAAAACTTTGTAGTTTATAATAAGCTCCAAATACTGCAACAGCTGTTGATGAGAATGTCATAAGTATTAAGTTCATTCCATAACTCATAATAGAACCTATTGCTACCATTAATACTGAAGGTATACCTACATATAGTATTCTTCCTATATATTCTTTTTCTATTTTGAATCCATCTAAATGTAGATGTATTTCTTTGTTTTTCTTAAGGTTTAGTATTACAGCAAATGCACCTGCTACTATTTGCCCTATAACTGTTGCAATCGCAGCACCTGCTATACCTAACTTAGGCATACCAAATAAACCAAATATTAAAATTGGGTCTAATATAATATTGATTATCGCACCAGTTAATTGTGTTGTCATTGATAAAAGTGTTTTACCAGTTGATTGTAATAATCTCTCAAACGATACTTGAGTAAATATACCGAATGAACATATACATACTATTCTTAAGTAAGTTGTACCTGACTCAACTATTTCACTAATATTTGTTTGAGTTTGCATAAATTTATCTACTGCAAATAAACCTATACATAAGAATATTAAATAATTTATAAGTTCTAAGAAAATACCGTGAAGAGCTGACTTATTAACGCCCTCTTGGTTATGTTGACCTAAGTTTTTTGAAACGAATGCGTTCATCCCAACACCTATACCTGTTGCCATACCTATCATAAGGTTTTGGATTGGGAATGCCATTGATACTGCTGTTAGTGCATTTTCACTAAGCTGTGCAACGAAAACACTATCAACTATATTATATAATGCTTGAACAAGCATAGATACTACTATTGGTAATGCCATAGATAATAATAATTTATTTACTGGCATAGTACCCATTTTATTTTCTCTTTGAACTGGTTGCTCTTGTTTAACCACTTTTTGTTCCATAATATTCCCTCCTATTTTATTCTTTTTTTGTGCTTTCTGATATTTTTTGAAGCATATTGTATACTAACTCTATATCTTCATCAGAAAAGTCTTTTAACAATTTCTGTTTATATTCTTTTAAATCTGCATCAACTGATTCAAATTTTTTTCTTCCTTCTTCTGTAAGAACTATTTTATTTATTCTTTTATCAGTTGGAATACTTTCTCTTTTTATGTAGCCCTTCTTCTCTACACAACTTATCATAGTTGAAACAGAAGACCTTCTAATATCAAACATTTTTTCTAAATCTTTTTGAAATAAATCTCCCTTTGCTGAGTTATCATATATACATTTTAAAAAAAATGATTGTATCCCAGTTAAACCGTATTTACACGCGATTTGATCTATTTCTCTTTTTATTTGATTATCCACCTTGTGGATAATACTAAATACTTCTATCTTATCTACCACAACCACACCTCTTCTCTATTTAAAGTAATGTTAGGAAGCTAATGTTAGCACCCTAACAATTCTAGTCCTTTTTTTAATAAATGTCAATTATATTTATTTGCCATTGTTTAAATATTTTTTGCAACTAAAAAAAATTATCTAAAATTATTTATATTTTAATAATAATTTTAGATAATTCCTTATCTTTTAGATTAATTATAAAGAGGTGTCACTATTATTGATTCAAAACTATTTCACATTTAATATGTCTTCTATTAATCTTGAATCTACTTCATTTATCATTTTTACCGGCTCTGGTTTTTTATTTATATCTACAATAGCCATTCCCATCCAAGTTACACCATACCAGTTATCAAATTTATATCCTCTTTATATAAACAAACTATGTAAGGGTATCCTTCTAAAGTTTCTTTTATACTATCTCCCCTAAAATCTTCATTGTCTAATAATTTAAATATATCATATTCTTAAATATAAAAAAGGATTTATCGCTAATTTAGCTTTAAATCCTTTACTTTTATATTAATTATATAATTTCTAATCTAATTCGTGTAAAAATAGTCCACATCTTACTTTTGGTTCAAACCAAGTTGATTTTGCTGGCATTATTTTATTTGCATCAGCAACTGCTATAAGCTCATCAAGCCCTGTTGGATACATTGCAAATGCGACTTTCATATCGCTATTTACTCGTTTTTCAAGTTCGCCAATACCTCTAATTCCTCCTACAAAATCTATTCTCTTATCTCTTCTAGGGTCTTTTATTCCCAAAATATTATCTAAAATATTGTCTTGTAAGATTGATATATCTAAAGATTTAACTTCATCATCGACTTTTGTATATTTATTTCCAAACTTAATTTTGTACCAGTCGCCATCTAAAAACATCCCTACATCGCCTTTTTTCTCAGGTTTATATTGTTTTTTACCTTCGATTTTTTCAATATCAAATTTTTGGGCTATTTTATATATAAATTCTTGTTTAGTGTTGCCATTTAAATCTTTCACTACCCTGTTGTAATCCAAAACTTCTAAATTATCTTCTGGTGCTATCATCGCAATATAGTAGTTAAACTCTTCATCACCTGTATAGTTTGGATTTTTTTCTCTCTTTTCTTTTGCCACATTAACAGCAGATGCAGCTCTGTGATGACCATCTGCGATGTATAAATTCGGTACTTTTTTAAATTCATCTACTATATCTTTTAAATCATGTTCTCTATAAATGCGCCATACTGTGTGACGCACTTCATCATCACTTACAAAATCATATATTGGAACTTCATTTTTAACATAGAAGTTTATGATTTCATCTATTTTTTCTCTATTTTTATAAGTAAGAAGAATTGTACCAGTATTTGCATTGCAATATTTTATATGGTTGGTTCTGTCTAATTCTTTATCTGGTTTTGTGTATTCGTGAATTTTTATAACTCCGTTGATATTATCATCAACAGATACACATGCAACAATACCTGTTTGTGCTCTTCCATCCATAATCTCTCTATAAATATATATACATTCTTTTTTCTCTTTGATTAATATATTTTTATCTCTAAATTTGTTTAAATTTTCTCTAGCTTTAAGGTAAACAGCTTCATCGTGTTCATCAACGCTATCGTCTAAATCTATTTCAGCTCTATCAATATGGATAAAAGAATATTTATTCTTCTCACCCATTTGTTTAGCTTCTTCTCTATTCATAACATCATATGGTAACTCTGCCACCATATCAACATAATTCTTTGCTGGTCTAATTGCCCTAAAAGGTTTTACTATTGCCATTTCTCGTTCCCCCTAAAATTTATAATGCTATTCTTTCATCATCTTGGAAATATTCAACTAACATTTCTACTATTTCTTTGCTTATTCTATCTTGAGCTTCAACTGTTGATGCTCCTATATGAGGAGTTGGAGATACCATAGGGTGATTAACTAATTCTAGGTTTACTTTAGGTTCATTTTCATAAACATCCATTGCTACAGCTTCTATTTTACCTTCGTCTAATGCATCTATTAAGTCGTGTTCACATACTAGAGCACCTCTAGCATTGTTTATAAAGTATACGCCTTGTTTCATTAAATCGAATTCTTTTTTAGTTATTAAATAACCCTTTTCTGGGTCATAAGGTATGTGTATTGTCAAGAAGTCAGCATTTTTCAAAACATCCTCAAAACTACAGAATTTATATTTTGGGAATCCTTCCATCTTTCCTAATATATCGTAGTATATTACTTTCATACCTAATGCAGTCGCCAATTTAGCAACTTCTTTCCCTATTCTTCCTAAACCTATTATTCCTAGTGTTTTACCAAAGATTTCTGTTCCTATATATTGTTTTTTATTCCACTCACCATCTCTCATAGTTACATTAGCTATATTTACAAATCTAGCTATTGTTATGATTTGGCCGATTGTAAGTTCTGCTACTGATCTAGTGCTTGCACATGGTGTATTCATAACTTTGATTCCCTTTTGAGTTGCATATTTTACATCTATATTGTCAAGTCCTACACCACTTCTTATTATTAATTTAAGTCTTGCATTTCCTTCTAAGGCTTTATCTATTATTTCTTTAGTGATTTTATTTTTTGAACGGATAACTAAAGCATCAACATCTTGACACATTAATCCAAGTTCTTCACCATCATAATATTTATCTATTACATCAAATCCTAATTCTTTTAAATTTTCTATTTGCTCTCTATTCATTCCATCAGCTACTAATATTCTATACATTCTCCATACCTCCAAAATCCTTTTTATTCCGCTTTATCATAGATATTCCAATAAGTTCTAGTTCTTATATTCTAAAAACTTATTACTTCTGGACAAAATCCTAATATCTCATCAATATTTCTCAATAAATCTCTTATATCTTCTTCTGTGTAATCTCCCATGTGTGAAATTCTAAATGTTTTATCTTTTAATTCACCGTATCCATTTGCAATTAAATATCCACGTTTTTGTAACTCTTCATTTAATTTAGATACATCTATATTTTGGGTATTTTTTACTACTGTTAAAGTGTTTGATAAGTGATTTTTATCTGTAAAGATTTCGAAGTGTTCCTCAGCCCAATTTCTAACGATTTTAGCCATGTTTTCATGTCTTTTAAATCTGTTTTCTAGGCCTTCTTTTAAGATTTTTTCTAATTGATAATTTAAAGCGAACATGTGTGAAAGGGATGGAGTTGAAGGATATTGATAATTTTTCTTTTTGATATACTCATACATTGATAGTAAATCAAAATAGACTCCTCGATTTGGTACTTTTTCGGCTCTTTTTCTAGCCTTTTCAGAAAATGTACAAAGTGACATACCAGGTGGTAAGCCAATTGCTTTTTGAACTGATGTAATGCAAATATCTATTCCAATTTCATCGACGGGGATTTTAATTCCTCCCGCTGAACTAACTGTATCTACACAGTAGACTACGTCATCGTATTTTTTTAGGATTTGACCAATATATTCAATTGGATTTCTTATGCCTGTAGAAGTCTCATTATGAGTTACAGTTATCAAATCGTATTTGCCAGTTGCAAGTACCTTATCAACCATTTCTGGCTCGATTGCCTGCCCTAATTCAACTTTAAATAAATCTGTTGGAACACCATTTGTTATACCCATTTTGTACCATCTATCTCCGAATGAACCACAGGAGAATACAGCTGCTCTCTTTGATGTACAACATCGAATGGATCCTTCCATTAAGCCAGTGCCGGAGGATGTTGATAATAATATTTCATTATCAGTATAAAATAATTTTTTAGCTTTTTCTGTTATGCTTTTTTGAAGTTCTGATGCTTCTTTACTTCTATGACTGATAACTGGTGTAGCCATTTGTTCTAATACATCTTCACTAACGTCTATAGGTCCTGGTATAAATAATTTTTTACTCATAATAAGCCTCCTTTCTTAAATAGTTTAATTTTTAATTATCAAAATAATAATTACTTTGTTTAATATTTATAGTATGATTTTTTCCTTAATTTGTCAATATTTTTATAGATTTGATACATATAATTTTTTTTATATAAATATTTATAAACGATATTTGTATAATGTTTATAATTATATCCATTTTGTTTTAAAGTATTCTTCTTTTATAAAAAAACTCCTGCACTAATAGTAAAAATACGCTCTATTAATTTTAAAAATTTAAATTTATTAAAATTGAAATATAAAAAAGTTTATAGTACTTAATAAATCAACTCTTATTAGGTTATAATTATAAGTATGGTTAATTTTGTAAAAACATGAAGGGAGACAGATATGAAATATAAAGTATTAAAAAAACAAAACAGTTCTAAAAGTTGTCTTGTATGCGGTATTAAAAATGATTTAGGTTTAAAAGCACGCTTTTATCAACTAGAAAATGGTGAATTAGTTTCTATATTTAACTCTAAAGAATTCCACCAAAGCTACCCTGGAAGAGTCCATGGCGGAATATCTGCAGCTATATTAGATGAAACTATCGGACGAGCAATAAGTGTTAGCGATGAAACAGTTTGGGGTGTTACAGGAAGTTTGGAACTAAGATATAAAAAACCAGTTCCAATCGATTGTGACATAATAACAGTTGCAAGAGTTACTAGAGACACTAGAAAATTATTTGAAGGCGAAGGCGAGATAATCCTTCCTAATGGTGAGATTGCTGTTACTGCAAAGGCAAAATACGTTAAAATGCCTATTGGGCAAATTGCTGATGAATGTGATATGGCTGAGGAATGGATTCCTATTCCTGATGATGAACCAGTTGAGTATATAGATATTCCAGGAAGATAAAAATAGAAATCATAAAAATAAATAAAACTAAAAGGGATATGAAGAAATTTTATTTTGATTCTTATCCCTCTATTGTTTAGATTTTATAAATGCCTTGTATTCGAAAATTTTTTTACTACTCTAAGTTCATATTTGGGAAATTTATACTTCCCCAATTTTTATTGTTCCATCCAAATGATATCATTTTTCCATTGATTATATTAAATGAAAATGCATCTTCTACTATATCTAGTACTTTTGGAATACCTTGAGTTGTTCCACTAAATAAAAATATCTTTGCTGAATATGTGCCTTGCTGTAATCCTTTTGCATCAAAAACTAAGTTATATATTTTTTGTTGCCCTTTTTGTATATTTCCTAAATTATTTGATATTGTAGTTCCAACAGGTATATAGTTGTAATTTATCGTCATTCTTACAAATACATCTTCCACATTTTCCAAAGCTTTGCAACTTAATGTAAATTTTAACTTGTCACCCTCATTGAATATAAATCCTGATTTATCATTCGAACTCACACTTTCAATTAATATAGAAGGTGTAAATCTCTTTGGGCGTTTGTTTTCTTTTAATGATATAAAAGATTGATTTTTTGAAAAATCATCATAATACATTTGGATTGCTTTTTCTACAGAGCCATCGTATTTTAATGTGCCCTCTTCTAAAAATATGCATCTGTTGCACATATCACTTATTGTACTCATGTTGTGGCTAACATATAATATTGTTTTGCCTTGATTTTTGGCCAAATCCTTCATCTTATCTAAACATTTCTTTTGGAATTTCATATCACCAACAGCTAGTACCTCATCCATTATAAGGATCTCTGAATTTAGATGGGCTGCAACTGAAAATGCAAGTTTTACATACATTCCAGATGAATATCTCTTTACAGGTGTATCGATAAATTCTTCTATCTCTGCAAACTTTACTATCTCATCAAATTTTTGATCAACCTCAGCCTTTTTCATCCCCAAAATCGCCCCATTTAGATAGACATTTTCTCTTCCTGTAAGCTCTTTGTGAAATCCCGTTCCAACTTCAAGCATGCTCGAAATCTTTCCTTTTATATAGATATCGCCCTTTGTCGGCGATGTTATTTGAGATAAAAGTTTTAGTAAAGTCGACTTTCCTGCTCCATTTCTGCCTATAATTCCAAGAATTTCACCTTCATAAACTTCAAAGTTAAGTCCTTTTAATGCCCAAAACTCGCCATTTACTGCCTTTTTCGCTCCAATTTTTGAATTTGGATCTTCTTTATTTAGCTTTAATGCAATATAACTTTGGAGTGCTTGTTGAAGTGTCTTGGCACCGATTACACCTAGTTTATATTTTTTATGTAGATTTTCAACTTTGATAACTGTATTCTTCATATCAGTACCCCTTTAAACTGTATCTATAAAATCTTTTTCTACTTTTTTAAATAAAAAAAGACCAATACATCCTATTACTATTGTCTCTAAAATGCTTATAATCAAGAATATCGTCGGTATGCTTCCACAACCTAAAAATAAATACCTAAATGTCTCTGCAATTGGCGCCATTGGATTTAACATAAGTAAAGTTTGCAATTTTCCATGTATTTGAGATGCTGGATAAACTATTGGAGTTGCATACATCCAAAGTTGTAGTCCAAAACTAACCAACACATTTAAATCTCTGTATTTTGTAGTTAGAGAAGAAATTATTATCCCAACACCAAATGCAAGCATCGCAGTTTGCAAAATTAAAAGTGGGAAAAATACCACTTTTATATCTACTGATATAGGTGCACCTTTTTTAATAAAAATCACGATAAACAATATAAAAATGACTAATTGAACTGTAAAATCTATTAATTTAGTAAAAATAACTGATATCGGGAGAACCAATCTTGGGAAATATACCTTTCCGAAAATAGTTGCATTAGTCAAAAAAGTAGAGGATATCTGGCTTAAACAAGATGAAAAATAGACCCAAATTATATTTCCAGCCATATAAAATATAAACTGTGGCACAGAATCTGTAGGTATACTTGCAATATATCCAAATATAATTGTGAACATAGTCGTCGTCAAAAGTGGATTTATTACTATCCACAACGGCCCCAATATAGTTTGCTTGTACATTGTAGTAAAGTTTTTCTTTGTTAAAAGGAATATTAAATCCTTATACTCTAATATTTCCTTTAAATTTAATTTCAAAAAACTCTCCTCAGATCTTATAATTTTGGTCCATTCTTGTTTATTTTCCATTATATCCTCCACTGTAGTAATGTCTATATATTGTCCATAGTTTCATAAAATACACACACTTTCTATGCACAACTTTTGTGGTATTTTATTTATTTCCATCCATCACTCCAACCATCATTATTTTCATCTTTAATTGAACTTGAGTTTTTATTATCTTCTGATGAATTATTTTGGTTTGATGAATTATTTTTATCTGAAGGCTTTTTATTTGTATCTGGTTTTGATGATGGCTCTTTTGTGTTATTATTGTTACTGCTAGAATCTTTTTCCCATTCAGACTTGTAATTAACAGCATTTTCTACATCTTTGGAATTAGATTTATTAGTAGTTTGTTGTTTGTCATTTGTTGTATTGCTTGATTTTGAGTCTTTATCCTTCGAGTCTGAGCT
>CAMEPL010000042.1 GCA_945931665.1 uncultured Clostridium sp.
TTTGGTTAACTTTTATTAATATAGAGTTAGCAACACCAGCTTCTATACCTCTTTCTAATCTTTCAGTGTTTGTAACGAATAAGTCGTCACCAACTAATTGAACTTTTTTGCCTAATCTTTCAGTAAGAACTTTCCATCCATCCCAGTCTTCTTCATCTAAACCATCTTCTATAGTTATTATTGGGAAGTTAGTTGTCCAGTCTTCGTATAAGTCTACCATTTCAGCAGCAGTTAATTCTTTTCCTTCTCCAGCTAAAACGTATTTTTTAGTTTCTTCGTTGTACATTTCTGAAGCAGCAACGTCTAATCCTAACATAACGTCTTTTCCTGGTTCGTATCCAGCAGCTTTTATAGCTTCAACTATTAATTCTAAAGCTTCTCTGTTTGATCCTAAGTTTGGAGCGAATCCACCTTCGTCACCTACACCACAAGCTAATCCTTTTTCTCCAAGAACTTTTTTAAGTGCGTGGAATACTTCTGCACCCATTCTTAAACCTTCTTTGAAGCAAGGAGCTCCAACTGGTAATATCATGAATTCTTGAACGTCAACGTTGTTATCAGCATGTTCTCCACCGTTTAATATGTTCATCATTGGAACTGGTAATTGTTTAGCGTTTACTCCACCTATGTATTGGAATAATGGTAATCCTAATTCTTCAGCAGATGCTCTAGCTACAGCCATAGAAACACCTAATATAGCGTTTGCCCCTAATTTACCTTTGTTTGGTGTTCCATCTAATTCTAATAATAATGCATCTATTCCTGGTTGATCAGTTGATTCTAATCCTTCTAATTCTGGTGCTATTATAGTGTTAACGTTGTTAACAGCGTTTTGAGTACCTTTTCCTAAGTATCTACCTTTGTCACCATCTCTTAATTCAACAGCTTCGAAAGCTCCTGTAGATGCTCCAGATGGAACTATAGCTCTACCTTCTGCACCTGATTCTAATACTACCTCAACTTCTACAGTTGGGTTACCTCTTGAGTCTAATACTTCTCTTGCGTATACTGATTCTATTACTGACATGTTTTTCTCCTTCCAAATCTTCACTAATCAAGCTAGTTTTAAAACCATAAATTTATTTCAAACGGATTGATGGATAAGTTTGTAAATCATCTATGTATTTTAATTATATTATTATTTTTTTAATTTTAATTTACCTCGATTAGCTTTACTTTGTTGTCTTTTTTAAATTTATAATTATTATTTATACAAATGGCTTTTTTAGTAGGATGGCTGGACTTAACAGCCATCCTAAATTTAAATATTAAAAATTATATTTAGATTGCTATTTTATTAATGAGTGACCAGTCATTTCTTCTGGTTTATCTAATCCCATCATATCTAATATTGTTGGAGCTATATCTGATAATCTACCATCAGTTAATAACTCTTTTCCTACGTAGTCTTTCCCAGCTACTATAAATGGAACTGGGTTTACTGAATGTGCTGTTATAACTTTTTCTGTTTCAGGGTCTAACATTAATTCAGCATTTCCGTGGTCAGCAGTTATTATAGCACTTCCACCAATTTCAACTATTTTATCTACTAATTTACCAACACAGTTGTCTACTGTTTCAACAGCTTTAACAGCTGCTTCCATTACACCTGTATGACCAACCATATCAGGGTTAGCAAAGTTAACAACTATGAAGTCGTATTTGTCTTCATTTATTTTTTCCATAACTTTTGCTTCTAATTCTGGTGCAGACATTTCTGGTTGTAAATCATATGTTGCAACCTTTGGTGAAGGTATTAATTCTCTATCTTCACCTTTGTTTGGCTCCTCAACACCACCGTTGAAGAAGAATGTAACGTGAGCATATTTCTCAGTTTCAGCAGCTCTTAATTGAGTCTTCCCTAATTTTGATAAATATTCCCCTAATGTATTACTTAATGATTGTGGACCAAATGCTATGTTTACATTTGGTAAAGTAACATCATATTCTGTTAAGCAAACAAAGAATGTGTTTATATCTACTCTTTCAAATCCATTGAATTCTTTATCAACTATGCATCTAGATATTTCTCTAGCTCTGTCTGGTCTAAAGTTGAAGAATATTACTGAATCACCTTCAGATATTTTTCCTACTGGTTGACCGTCTTTAACTATTACAGTTGGAACGATAAATTCATCTGTTGAACCTTTTTGATAAGATGATTCAACAGCTTCTGATGCAGAATTAGCAGTTTCGCCTTCGCCACAAACCATAGCTCTATATGCTTTTTCTACTCTTTCCCATCTCTTATCTCTATCCATTGCATAATATCTACCGTTTACAGTAGCAAATTGTCCTACACCCATTTCATCCATATAAGCTTCGATTTCTTTAACGTAGTTTATACCGCTTTGTGGGTCAGTATCTCTACCATCTGTAAATGCATGCACGTATACTTTTTCTACACCTTTTTCTTTAGCCATTTTGATTAAAGCTTTAAGGTGATCTATATGTGAATGAACTCCACCGTCAGATAATAATCCCATTATATGAACAGCATGTTCTTTTCCATTTTCCATAGCTTTTTCTAAGACTTCATTTGTAAAGAAATCTCCGTCTTGTATAGCTTTTGTTATTCTAGTTAAATCTTGATATACGATTCTACCTGCTCCTATATTTGTATGGCCAACTTCTGAGTTACCCATTTGTCCATCAGGAAGACCAACATCAAGACCGCTTGCTTTTATTAATGTTGTTGGATAAGTTTTTTCGATTCTGTCTAAGTTAGGAGTTTTTGCTTCTTTAACAGCATTTCCTATTGTATTATTACTCTCTCCAAAACCATCCATGATTATTAATGCTACTGGTTTTTTCATTTATATAATTTCACTCCTATTTAAAATTTACAAGAGCAACATAATCATCAGCTTTAAGTGATGCTCCACCAACTAAAGCTCCATCTATGTCGCTTTGCCCCATTATTTCTGCTACGTTAGCTGGTTTAACACTTCCTCCGTATTGAATTCTAACTTCGTTAGCTAATTCCCCGTAAACTGAAGCTACAACTTCTCTTATGTATGATATAACGTCATTAGCTTGTTCTGCAGTTGCAGTTTTTCCAGTTCCTATAGCCCAGATCGGCTCATACGCTATAACAACTTTTGCTAAATCTTCTTTTGCTACATCTTTTAATCCAGCTAATATTTGAGTTTTTACGTGATCTTTAGTAACGCCAGCTTCCCTTTGTTCTAAAGTTTCACCACAGCATAAAATTGGATTTATACCTACTTGTAATGCTTTTAATACTTTTTTGTTAACTGTTTCGTCAGTTTCTCCAAAATATTCTCTTCTTTCAGAGTGACCTATTATAACATAGTCCATTCCTATTTCTTGTAACATTTCAGCAGAAACTTCTCCTGTGAATGCTCCTGATGTTTCGTAGTGCATATTTTGAGCCCCAACTTTTATTTTAGTACCTTTAGTAGCTTCTTTAAGGTCTTTTAATTGTAAAAATGGTGCGCATATTACTGCTTCAACATCATCTCTATCAGCTCTATTTCCCACTTCTTTAACAAATTCTAGAGCTTCTTTTATGTTTTTATTCATTTTCCAGTTTCCAGCAATTATTGGTTTTCTCATTCAAATTTCCTCCTTTTGAACATGTAGAATACCTTACTATTTTAAACTATATTGTAAAAAATCTCTATAATTTACACTGTTTATATTAACAATCCAAAATATACCATAACCCCCTATATATCAACATTTCTAGGATATCGTTTTTATAATCAGCTATAGTTTAGTTTTAAGTTATTCTTTAGACTTTATATTATTATTTCCCCATTATAAATTTAAATTTTATATTTAAAAATTTCTTATTTGTCGTCTAATGCAACTATTCCTGGTAATTCTTTTCCTTCTAAGAATTCAAGTGAAGCTCCACCACCTGTAGAAACGTGAGTCATTTTGTCTCCGAATCCTAATTGGTTAACAGCAGCAGCACTATCTCCACCACCTATTACAGTAGTTGCATCTTGTAAGTCAGCCATAGCTTTTGCTATTGCTAAAGTTCCCCCTGCAAATGCTTCAAATTCAAATACTCCCATTGGTCCGTTCCAAACGATTGTTTTTGAATTGTTAACAACATCTACGAATTTTTCTACTGATTTTGGTCCTATATCTAAACCTAAATAACCTTCTGGTATATTTTGATCTTCTGTTACTAATACTTCTGCATCAGCAGCAAATTTGTTAGCAGCTTTAGAATCTACTGGTAAGTATAATTTAACACCTTTTTCTTCAGCTTTTGCTAACATTTCTTTAGCATAGTCCACTTTGTCAGCTTCTAATAAAGAGTTTCCTATTTCGTATCCTTGAGCTTTTAAGAATGTATAAGCCATTCCTCCACCTATTATTAAGTTATCAACTTTTTCTAATAATTGATTTATAACAGCTATTTTGTCAGAAACTTTTGATCCACCTAATATAGCAGTGAAAGGTCTAACTGGATTAGATACTGCTTCACCTAAGAATTTTAATTCTTTTTGGATTAAGTATCCGCAAGCTCTTTCTTGTAAGAATTGTCCAGCACCAACAGTTGAGCAGTGAGCTCTATGAGCAGTACCGAATGCATCGTTAACGAATACGTCAGCTAAAGAAGCTAATTCTTTAGAGTAGTTTTCTTCGTTTTTAGTTTCTTCTTTTCTATATCTAGTGTTTTGTAATAAAACAACATCTCCGTCTTTCATATTTGCAACTGCTGATTTAGCATTTTCCCCTACAACGTTATCATCTGCAGCAAATACTACTTCTTGTCCTAACATTTCTGATAATCTTTTTGCAACTGGTGCTAATGATAATTCTGGTTTAGGTTCTCCTTTTGGTTTTCCTAAGTGAGAACATAATATAACTTTTGCACCTTTTTCTATTAAGTATTTTATAGTTGGTAATGCACCTACTAATCTATTTTCATCAGTTATTACTCCGTTTTGTAAAGGTACATTGAAGTCACATCTTACTAATACCCTTTTCCCAGTAACGTTTATATCTTCTATCGTTTTTTTGTTTAACATTGACATAATTAAACTCCTTTCAAAGTAAACATTTTTCCTTTTTAATATATCATAATTTTTACAAATTTGGTATTAATTTATAATTCATCTTATCCGATTTTATAGTTTAGTTTCCCAATAGATTATTCCCTAATTAAAATGATAATCTCTCTTGAGTAGTTTTATTTTTATGTTAAATTTATTTATTGTGCCTTATCCTAAAAAAGTCCGGAGCTGTAGAAGATACTACAAACCCGGACCTTATCCTAAATTATTTTGCTAAGTTTGCAAAATATCCTAAAGTTCTTATTAATTGAGATGTATAAGACATTTCGTTGTCGTACCAAGATACAACTTTAACTAATTGTTTTCCGTCAACTTCCATAACTCTTGTTTGAGTTGCATCGAATAATGAACCGAAGCTCATTCCTACTATATCAGAAGATACTAAGTATTCTTCAGTGTATCCGAATGATTCGTTAGCAGCTTCTTTCATTGCAGCGTTAACTTCTTCTATAGTTACGTTATTTTTTAATGTACAAACTAATTCAGTTAAAGAACCAGTTACAACTGGAACTCTTTGAGCAGCTCCGTCTAATTTACCTTTTAATTCTGGTATAACTAAACCTATAGCTTTTGCAGCACCTGTAGTATTTGGAACTATGTTTCCTGCAGCAGCTCTAGCTCTTCTTAAGTCACCTTTTGGATGAGGACCATCTAAAGTATTTTGATCGTTAGTGTAAGCATGTATAGTAGTCATTAAACCTTTTTCTATACCGAATTTGTCATTTAAAGCTTTAGCCATTGGTGCTAAACAGTTAGTTGTACAAGAAGCTCCTGATATAACTGTTTCAGTACCATCTAATATATCGTTGTTTACGTTGTAAACTATTGTTTTAACATCACCAGATGCTGGTGCAGATATAACAACTTTTTTAGCTCCTGCTTTTATATGAGCTTCAGCTTTTTCTTGAGAAGTGAAGAATCCAGTACATTCTAATACTATGTCTACCCCTAATTCAGCCCATGGTAAGTTTTCTGGATTTCTTTCAGCAGTAACTTTTATTTCTTGTCCGTTAACTACGAAAGCACCTTCTTTAACTTCTATTTCACCGTTGAATCTACCTTGAGCAGTATCATATTTGAATAAGTGAGCTAACATTTTTGCATCTGTTAAGTCATTTATTGCTACTACTTCAAATTTGTCAGTTTGTTCCATTAATTTTCTTAATGCTAATCTTCCTATTCTACCAAAACCATTAATTGCTACTTTAACCATTATGATTTAACCTCCTAAAAATAAAACCTATTTTATATTATATTTTAATATCTATTTTACTAACTTATTTATCAGACTCCGCCGATATCATTAGTTATTGACTAATTTATTGATCTTTAATTAATTCAATAAGTTCTTTTCCACTATGCTCGTCAGTTACTAAAACTAAGTTCTTGTTAATTTTAGAAATTGCTAGAAAAGCTTCTATCTTTTTAGCTCCTGCAAATACTGCGATTACCTCTCTAGCTTGTTGAACACTTTCTAAATCGATACCAATTGTATTTAATCTATATACAATCTCGCCAGATTTGTTGAAGTAATATCCGAAAGACTCGCATACAGCACCTTTTTCTAGTATTTCTTGCGCTACCTCTTGCGATAAGTTTCGTCTTAGTATCATTTCGTCTGCTCTACCAACACCAAACACAACTATGTCTGATTTCGAAATCAAGTCTAAAGTCCTTTTGATTTCTGGCTCTTGAGCTAACATCATCATCGATTCTTTTCCTAACTTATCAGGTAAATTAAGTACTGCATATTGTGAATGTAATTTCTTGCTTATATCTGCCGCTATATTGTTTGATTGTATCTCCACATTTAACCCTACACTTCCTCTAGCAGGTGTTATAGTTACATTTTCAAATTTCTTATCACTTTTTAATCCTTTTGAAAACTCTGCCATAGTTGTTCCACCTGTTATTGAAACTATATCATGGTCCTGTAATATATGTGTAAAATGTGATGCCGCTGATCTTCCTACGTCAATTAAAACACTTTTGTTTTTTTCATAATCGCCAGGCACAAGTATTACCTTTTTTATTCCTAATAATTGAGTTAATCTATTTTCTAGTGTAGATAATCCCATAACTTCATTCATCGTATCTTTTAGTCCTTCTAAAAGCTCTACACCTTCTTGAGTTATGTTCATACCTGATGTTTCAACCTCGATAAGACCTTGTTCTCTTAGAACTTCTGTTTCTGAACGAACAATTCTTTCACTCAATCCTAATACATTTGCCAAACTTCTTCTTCCGATAGTTTCGTTTAAATATATCTCTCTTAATATTGAGTATCGTCTTGTCATTATGTCAAGCACTTGTGGAATTAATTTTTGTTGCATTTTTAATAAATTGTTCATAAGTTTATACCTCATTTTTTGCACCGGGACTTTTTAAGTCCTATGTATCTATTTGTGTCCCACAAGATAATTTTATTTTACCTTAGATACAAATATTTTTCAATACCGTTTTCACAAATTTTTATTTTTTTTCACCCATATTCTAGTCATTTGCATTTATTTTAGTAAAAAACTTATTTTATCCGTCCATATTACTTAGAAAACAAATTTTTCCTCTTGCTTGATGGTAATATTCCTAATTCTTCTCTGTATTTTGCTATTGTTCTTCTCGCCACATTTATTCCTTGTTCATTTAATAAAGCCTTTATTTTTTCGTCACTTAGTGGTTTCGATTTGTCTTCGTGTTTTATTGTATCCTTAACAAACTTTTTTATACTCGTAGCTGAGGCATCTTCTGTCCCGCTAGTTTCTAAACCTTTTGAAAAGAAATATTTAAATTCAAACATTCCAAAAGGGGTCAACATATACTTTCCGTTTACCCCCCTGCTTATAGTCGATTGATTAAGATCTAATTCATCTGCAATTTCTTGCATCTTCATCGGTTTTATATAATTCGCACCTTTATTAAAGAAGTCTTGTTGTCTGTTTAAGATAGATTTTGCAATTTTCATTATTGTAGATTTTCTCTGTTCTATACTCTTTATTAAATTTAGTCCGCTCTCAAGCCTATCTTTTATAAATTCTTTTGCTTCTTTCTCTGAATCTTTATCATTTAGTAATTCACTGTAAAATGAATTTATATGTATGTTGATATTATCCGAATTATTTTCAATAAGCACAAATTCGTCCCCTACCTTCTCTACTATTACGTCAGGTTTTATATATAAGGTATCTGTTAAGCTATATTTTTTACATGGTCTCGGTTCCAAACTTTTTATTATTTGGATATATTCCATACATTTATTTTTACTTATATCGTATTTTTTACAGAGTAATCTTATATTTTTACTTCCGATATAATCTAGGTCTTCTTTTATTATTTGTTCAAGCAATTCATCTTTTATATCTAGATTTCTGAGTTGTATAAGCAAGCATTCGTTTAAATCTACTCCCCCTACTCCACTCGGCTCAAGTGATTGAACATAAGTTTTGCATTTATTATACATATCATAGCCAATGTTTAATTTTTCAATTATAAGTTTTTCATCTTTTAAATATCCGTTTTCATCTAAACTATCTATTATATAGTTACATACCTTTCTTTCTGATTTATCTATATTTAAAAACCTAACTTGAGCTTTTAGGTAATCGTATAGATTTTGTTGTGCAACTATCATATTTTCCAAATTAATTTCATTGTCCTTATTATATGCAAACTCATTTTTATCCTTATGATTATGTTTTTTCATATCTTTTATGTATTTTTCCCAATCAACTCTTTTTTCGTTATTTTCTATCTCAATTTCGATGATGGGGTTCTCATCTGCTTGCCTTTTTATCTCACTTTCTAACTCTAAGGCCGTCATACTTAAAATTTTTAATGATTGTACCAAACTTGTAGAAATAATGAGTTTTTGAGATTGATTTAACCCTAAGCCATAATCCATTTCCATAACATTAGCCTCCCATAATCCAAATATTCTATATAAATCTACAAATATCGCACTAATAAACTTGTTTTTTGTTTTCCTCTTTAAATAATATATTCTAATTTATTATACATTAAAAAAGGAATGCCTATACTGTAATCTTATTACAGATATAAAACATTCCTTTGTTATATTATTTAATGCTTAATATTAAGCGCATTTTTCTTCAGTAGTTTCTATTTGTTCTTTTTTATCAGACATTTGTGGTCTTACAAATAGTATAACTATTACAAGTCCTATTATACCTACTATACCTGCAACCCAGTATACTGAATTAACACCTTTTTGTATTAACTCTACATTTGTTGGGTCAGCAGCTGTATTCATGTTGTAAGCTACTGCGAATACTGTTGCTCCTATAGTTCCTGAAAGTGAGTTGAAGAAGTTTACAAATGATGTACCTACACCCATCTCTTCTGGCGAAAGCATAGATTGAGCTGCTGGTGTTATAGATACAGAACGGAAACTTTCTGCAATTCCTGTAACTGCAAGAGCTACGAAGTATAACATTATTGGTGTAGTTGTAGAAGTGAATCCTAAAACTATCATTGGTATACCTGCTAAAGCAGTTGCTAATACCATTGCTTTCCACATATTTGAAGTTTTCTTTCCTACCCATGTTCCCGCTATTATAGGTACTACTATAGTAAGTATAGTACGTGGCATTTGTAAAGCACCAGTTATACTTGCTGATTTACCCATTACTTGCATTGCTGCTATTGGTCCGTAAACGTTCATTGCATTTTGGTAGAAGTAACCAGCAAATCCTACAACTAAAAGTATTGTATAGTTTTTGTTTTTGAATAATGAAAGAGGAATAATTGGTTCGTCTGCTTTTGCTTCAATTTTAATAAGAGCGAAAAGTGCTGCTATTCCTAATACAAATCCACCTATTATTACTGGATGTAACCATCCTATTGATGAACCGAAGTTTAAAGATAAAAGAATCGCACAAAGTGTAACAACTAATGCTATTATACCAGGAACGTCTATTTTAACTTTTCCTTCACGTTTTTGGTTTGGCATGTTTAATCCGATAAACACTATTCCAAGTATTAGAGGTACTGCTGGCATAATTATTGCTACTGTAAGCATATTCATATCAGTAAGTATACCTGCTACTATACTTCCTACGAAACCTCCAACTGCTACTGCTGCAGCTAACATACCCATTGCTTTTGGTACGTCTTTTTTCTCGTTAATTAATCCTACTATTATGAAAGGTGCTGCCGTAAATGCCCCTTGTGTAAGACTTATTAATAAACGTAAAACCATAAGTGGCACTAAAGAGCGCACAAATGCAAATGCTATACCACATATTACACATAAGATACCAGGTATAACTACTATATTTCTACGTCCTATTATGTCACCAAGTTTTCCGCCTATTGGTGTCATTATAGATACTCCTAATGCCGCAAAAATAGAGAATAATCCTACATATCCCATTGCGTTTACACTTTCTAATATTGGTGCAGTTAATGTTGAAAATACAAGACCGTACATAGATACAGAAAGCATCATGCATATACATCCGATTTGTACTAAATTCCTTTTACTCTTTGATAACGGAATCGCTACAGTCTGTTGCGTTCGTTCATTCGACATAATATAAATCTCCTTTTGTCTATTTCATTTATTTTCATTTAAGTAATTTCTATTTATATTCTATATTTCTTTAATTTACCGTTTTCACAGCCTGTAATAAATTATTATTACATTTATTATTTATTGTTTTTTAACCATTGTGTTGCACAATGAGCTAAAGATGAAGCCCCTATTGGACATACCTCTTCGTTGAATCTTACTTTTGGATTGTGTGCTGGAGCCACTCCTCTTTCATCTAAGAATCCTGCTGATAAATACATGAATGTACTAGGTACTTTTTCAGCTATAACAGCGAAATCTTCAGATGCACTTGCTGATATTCCTGGATATCCTGTAAGTCCTGGGATTCCCATCTCTTGCATGTATCCTACGAATTCATCAGTAAGAGCTGGGTCACAGATTAGTGGTGGTACTTCTGAAAGCATCTCTACTTCTGCAATTCCTCCATAAACAGCTGCAACATTTTCTGCAACTTCTTTCATTCTACGAACAAGTAATTCTCTTGCTTCTGGTTTGTTAGTACGTATAGTTCCTTCAAGTACTGCAGTTTCTGGTATTATGTTACCAACTGTTCCTCCGTGGAATTTACCTACTGTTAATACACAAGAATGTGTTGGGTCACTTTCTCTTGCTATTAATTCTTGTAATGCAAGATGTACATGTACACCAATATTTATTGGATCTATACCTGCATGAGGATAAGCCCCATGTGAACCCTTTCCTGTTAGTGTGATTTTAAATCCATCTACAGAGTACATCATAGTATCTTTATTATTGTACATAAATAAACCAATTGGCATTTGGCCTGTAGATACGTGGTATGCAAGCGCTGCATCTACTGGTGGATTTTCTAAAATACCATTTTCGATCATATTTTTGCTACCTTCAAATGTTTCTTCTGCCGGTTGGAACATTAATTTTACTGTTCCTTCTAGAGCATCTTCATTTTCTTTTAACATCTTAGCTGCTGTAAGTAACATTGCTGCGTGGAAGTCATGTCCACAAGTATGTGCAGTTTTTCCTGTTGGGCAAGCGAATTCTTCTCCACTTTCTTCTCCCATTGGAAGTGCATCCATATCAGCACGTAGTAACAATACTTTACCGCCTTTTCCAAGAGTAGCCGTTACACCGTAACCACAGTCTTGTGGTTCTATGCCGCATTCTCTTAGCTGTTCCATAACATATGCTTTAGTTTTAGGAAGATCTAGTCCCGCTTCAGCATTTTTATGCATATAACGACGGTGGGCAACCGTTTCTTCTGCTAATTCTTTTGCTCTGTTATAATAATTCATAAACCCTATTCTCCTTTTACGGAATATTTTTTGAAGTATTTTTTATATTTATAGAATATATATGGAATACTTGCCTAATAATAATATATCAATTATTGTTCCATTTGTCAAATAATTCTGCTTAGTTATTATACATTTATGTATTTTTTAGCAAAATATATGTTTTTTAACAAAAATTTCCCCTTTTAAATATTTACATTGATTTATAAAATGCTTTTTGATAAGATAATTGCTAGAGGTGAATAAAAAATGAACACAAATATTGTAGTTATTACGAGTCATTTTCTCCATTCTCATTTAGAAAATATGTTTTCAAAGTTAGACTTAGATTGCAATATCAAAGTTGTAGCTTTTGATAGTATTGAAAAAATACATAAAGTCTATGACCAGTACGCCGCTTGTACTGATGGCTTTATAGTTAGCAGTTCTGCTGCAAAAGCTGTTCTTGAGATGGTAGATCATGAAATAAAACGTCCCATCATTTCTTTTGAAATAGATTCTACGGGAGTATATCGCTCAATTTTAAATTTACTTCTACGAAATCGGGACTTAAATATGAATAGAGTTATCTTGGATTTTATGATTCCGCTAGAAGTTGGAATTACAGCTAATGATTATTTAAGTTTAATGGATTCAGATTATCAACAGTATCCTATTGATATTTGGAGTAAAAACTTAAGTAAAGATAGTATAAAAAAATTAGAAACTCAAATTGTAAATGAAATTCTAAGACTATGGAATATGGATGCAATAGATATAGTTTTATGCCAATATGGTAATATTGTACCGATTTTGCAAGAGCATAATATCCCTTATGAATATGCAATAGAAACACCAGTTTTTCTTGAAAATTTAGTCAAAAGATTTATGTCACTTATGTCTTTAGACCATATGCGTGAAAACCTACCTGTAATGATTAGTATCTCAGCTTCTGATAATAGTTTAAATACAGATGAAAATATAGAGTTAATCATGGAACATACAAAGAATTTTTTACGCTCTAATATGATAAATAGTACAACATACAAAAATAGTGCTGATTGTTGCGCTCTTATTACTGTAGATAATTTACATCAAATTACAAATAATGAGCAAAATTGTAATTTAAGTGTCTATTTAAATGAACATCTAGATTTTGAAGTATCAATTGGTTATGGGATAGGACTTAACTTAGACATGGCAATTAAAAATTCACATACTGCACGCAGAGAGGCCTTATTATCAGGTGACAGCTTTATATTTACGGAAAATGGCAACCTTATTGGCCCACTAAACTCAAAAGCATGTATGGTGATTGAAAATCATGCAATTTATGATATTGGAAAAATAGCTAAAAACAGTAATCTTTCAGCTGTTACAATAAAAAGGATCATAAGTATTATAAAAGTTACTAACTCAAATATGGTAACAACCCAAGATTTATCGTCGCACCTAAAAAGTACGGTTAGAAACGCAAACCGTATACTTAAAAACTTAGAAAAAGGCGGTTATGCAAAAATAACTTGTACACAGACTTCTAATGTAAAAGGACGACCTACAAAAGTATATGAATTAAATTTCCATATTTAAGTCAGATTTTTTAATAATGATAAAAACAATGGTTAAGTTGATAATTATTATCTAATAAATATAAACTTAACCATTGTTATACAAAAAAACTGACACCTATATAGGTGTCAGTTTTTTATATATTATTTTATATCATTTAAAAGTTCAACTAATTCTTCTTCTGTAAAGTGGTATTTGTTGTTACAGAAATGACAAGTTACTTCTGCTTGTTTATCTTCATCTATTATAGCCTGAAGTTCTTTTTCTCCTATTGATTGAAGAACTTTTCCAGTTCTATCTTTTGAACAATTACATTCAAATCCAACTTCACATACATCTAGTATTTTTGGTTCTAAATCTTTAAGTAACATTTCTACTATATCTTCTGGTTTGTTTCCAGCTTTTAATAAAGTAGTTACAGATGGTATATCTTTTATGTTGTTTTCTAATGTAGCTATAGTTTCTTCGCTAGCAAATGGCATTAATTGTACTATAAATCCACCAGCTTGTTCAACATCGAATTCTCTACATACTACTATTTCTTCTGAACCATCTTCTTTAGTTATTTTTCTTTCTACTTCCATATTTCTAGTTAAAACACCTAGTGAAACTACTGAAGGAGTTTGTTCTGATAAAGCAAAGTAATGTGTGAAGTCCTCTGCTATTTCTCCACTTACTAATGGATAAGATCCTATATAAGGTTCTTTTAACCCTAAGTCTTTTATTACTTGAACGTATCCATCTGTTCCTACAGCACCTGCTACGTTTAATTTTCCATTTGGATAGTTTTCAACTTGTACATCTGGATTTTGAACATATCCACGTACCATACCTTTTGCATCAGCAGTTGCAAGTATAGTTCCTATTGGTCCGCCACCTTTTATTATTACAGTTAATTCGTCTTTTTCATTTTTCATCATAAGACCCATCATGCTAGTTGCAGTTAAAGTTCTTCCTAATGCTGCTGTAGCTACTTTTGTTGTATTGTGGTTTATTCTAGCTTGTTCAACCATTTCTCTAGTGTTACCAACGTAAGCTCTTATTTCACCATTTCCACTTGTAGCTTTTATTACGTAATCTTTCATTGTATTCCTCCATTAATTATCTAAAATTTGCCCATACTTAATTATTATAAGCATAATATTATTTTCTACATACGAAAAATACTCTTTCACAATCTTCTTCAGGTTGTTCAAAAGTAAAGTCTCCATAAACTTTAACATCAGAAAATCCAGCTTCTTCAAGCATATCTAAGATTTCCTCTTCTGTGTAAGCCCTTTGTAAATGTCTTTCTTCGTGTTTATCATACTTTCCATTTTCATCAGCAACAAAAAATGTTAATTCCATCTCAACTAAATTTTGTTCATCATCAAAGTAGTTTTGCCACATATATGATACACCATCTCTGTTTTCTCCATACATATTATCTCCTAATACTGTAGATAATTTGTAGAATGAGCTGATGTCAAAAATAAATATACCTTCTTCTTTTAGTAATTCATGTGTTTTAGTAAACACATTCATTAAATCTTCGTCATAAGTTATATAATTAAATCCATCGCAAGCGCATAAAACACAATCTAAATTTGTAACATCGAAATCAAGTTCTGCTATATCTTGTTCTAGTAAAACTAAGTCTATGCCTTGTTTTTCTGCTTTACTTCTCGCTACGTTAAGCATTTCATCAGATATATCTATCCCTGCTATATCGTAGTTTTTCTTAGCTAGTGGTATTGTTATATTACCAGTTCCACAAGCTAATTCCAAGATGTTTTTTACTTCTGCATTTTCATCTTTAATTATTTGTTCTATATAGTCTATCCAACCATTATAATCAACATCGTCCATAAGTTCATCATAGACGAATGCAAAATCTCTATACTGATCCATCCTCGCTATCGTTCCCCTTGTTTTCTTCTTCTTGTTTTTTTAGTTTTTTCTTGCGGGCTGTAAGCATTCCTCCGATTTTACCTGCTTCTTTAGCAGTAAGTCCTGCCCAACCTCTTTCGCTTACTTTGTCGATTAATCCTAATTCTGATGCTATCTCATATTTCATTATATCATTGTCTGTCAATGGTTTATCTTTCTTGCTATTATTTTTTTTAGTTTTCTCGCATTTATATATTAATTCTTCTGTTAGTTCTGTATTCGTTTTTTTATTTTCCATATTTAACACTCCTTCTATATTTAGGAGTATTGCCATATTTAAGTCTTTTATACATAAATGCACAAAAATAAGATGACCTCTAAAATACTAGAAACCATCTTATTTTTCTTTTTATATTTATATAAGTTTTTCCCCTTGAATATTATTATTTAAATATTTTCATAATAATATACTTCTTGTTTCAATTCGTTTAAAAACTAAAATATCACACTTAAAATTTTCTTTTATAATTCCGACTCTTAGCTTACAATCTCTCGACTTATTGATTGTTCATCGTCGCCTTTCATTTTAGAGAATATGCTCGCTATTATTGCCCCAGATATATTATGCCATACACTGAATATTGCTCCCGGTACTGTTGCCATCGCTAAGTTTGGGAAAGCTGTTGTTGCTAAACTTGAAGCAAGACCTGAATTTTACATCCCGACTTCTATAGCTATAGTTTTTCTTTGGCGTAAGTTTAGTCCTAAAAGTTTTACTATTGTGTAACCAAGTGCATATCCACCACAGTTATGTAATATAACTACTGCAAATACTACTAATCCTGTTGAAAGTATTTTTGCTGGGTTTGCTGAAACAACTGCTGCAACTATCATTACTATAGCTGTAACTGATATTAATCTACGTCCCCTTCTGCTAAAAAACTCATTACATTAGAAGATGTCCCCCCTGAACATGTTCCAACTAACACTAAACCTACTAATAATGCGTCATCTATTTTAAATAATTTCCCCAATGCAAATGCTAATAACGGCATTATTGTAAATTGTGATAAACATCCTATGATAACATTTTTAGGTTGTTTAAATACTATTAATAACTCGTCTGGTTTTATTGTAAGCCCCATACCAAACATAACTACCATTAATAAATAGTTTACCCAAGATGTCTTAACCCATGATAATGAAGTCGGTACAAATAGCGCCATTGCAGCTATAACTAATACGATAATTGCCATGTACTTCCCTACAAAGTCGCTTATTTTTTCTAATGTTTTCATTTCTATCCCCCCCTTTTTTTAATATAAAATCAAAATATCCCCATATTTTGACTCCCCTTGTTCTGAAATATCTACCTTTACTTAGGTCCCCTTAACCTAAAATCCCCATAAGGTAATATTTCCCTTATTCAGGTGTTACATAATACTAATACTTTTAACATATGATGTCAATATATTTTAGAGAAATTTATGAAAAAACTGAAAATTTTCATTCTTCCTACATAAATTATATATATTCGCACAAAAAAAAGATTTGTATTATTTAATTTATACAAACCTTTTTACAATAAAATTTTTATATTTTGTTTTGTCATGTTATAAAACACAATAAATATTTCTTACCATGCTGCGACAAATCCATCAGTTCTCGGTTCACTCGCTCCGACTAATGTTCCATTTTCATCTCTCATTATAATTTGTCCACGTCCCATGCTTGTATTCTCTGGCAATACTGTTATTTCATGTCCTCGTCTAAGAAGTTCTTCTGTTAGTGCAAATGGAAATGCCCTTTCTACCTGCACCTTCTTGCCTCCGACCCACTGCCATCTCGGTGCATCTAATGCTTCTTGTGGATTCATTTTAAAGTCAATCATATTCATAATTACTTGAAGATGACCTTGTGGCTGCATAAATCCACCCATAACTCCAAAAGGGCCTATTGGTTTATTATCTTTAGTCAAAAACCCTGGAATTATTGTGTGGTATGGCTTTTTATTTGGAGCTATACAATTTTCGCTATTTTCATCTAAATTAAAATTACTTCCCCTGTTGTGTAGTGCGATTCCTGTGTTTGGAACTACTATCCCAGAGCCAAATCCACAGTAATTACTTTGTATAAAACTGACCATATTTCCTTCACCATCAGCAGTGCAAAGATACACAGTTCCACCACAAGATGGATCACCATACTGTGGCATTATTGCACTTTGATTTATAAGCTCTGATCTTTTTTTGGCGTATTCTTTTGAAAGCAATTCTTCTTTTGTGACCTTCATATATCTTGAGTCTGATATATATCTCTGTCCGTCTACAAATGCCAACTTCATAGCTTCTATTTGTTTATGGACAGTATCACCATCTTCATGTGTTTTTACATCTAAATTTTCCATTATATTAAGTGCCATAAGTGCTACTATTCCATGACCATTTGGCGGTATCTCATTAATTTCATAGCCTTTGTAACTAGTTTTTATGGGTTCTACCCACTCTGCCTTGTACTTGGCTAAATCACTTTTTCTAAGAAGTCCTCCTGTATTTCTCGAATATTCATCTATCTTATCTGCCAAATCTCCCCTATAGAAAGATTCACCCTTAGTTTGTGCAATTTCTCTAAGCGTTTTGGCGTGGTCTTTTAGTGTACAAATCTCTCCCGCAGAAGGTGTTTTTCCATCTTTTAAAAATACTCTTTTCCACTCATCATAAAGTCTATCATCTGTATTTTTAAAGAATCTTTCGTACTCATCTCTCCACAATTTCGAAATTACTGGAGACACAGGATACCCATTTTGTGCATAATCTATTGCTGGCTCAAATAATTCTTCAAATTCCAACTTTCCAAATCGTTTTGATAGTTCCACCCAACCTGAAACAGCTCCTGGAACTGTAACAGGAATCCATCCGTTGTTTGGCATCTGTGTGTAACCTTGCTCTTTTATATACTGTACTGTTGCAAGCTCTGGAGCATGTCCACTCGCATTAAGCCCATATAACTTATCATTAGTCCAAACTAATGCAAAACAGTCGCCACCAATTCCATTTGAAGTTGGTTCCAAAACTGTCATACATATAGCCGTCGCAATTGCTGCATCTATTGCATTGCCGCCTCTTTTAATAATATCCAGCCCAGCCTGTGCTGCAAGGGGCTGTGATGTAGAAACCATCCCCCTTTGACCATATACTAAACTTCTTCTTGATGCATAGCTGTATTTTAAAGCATCAAATTCGAAACTCATATTATCCCCCTCTTAATTTTGACTAAAATATTTTTGTGTTGCCTCTGCTATACTCTTCATCATTTTTTCTTGATAAGATGTCTGTGCCATTTTTTGATCTTCTTCTGGATTAGACATATATCCCATTTCAACTAGTACAGCCGGTACTTCTGACCAGTTAAAACCTGTTAAATCACTTCTTTGATATATATTGTTGACCTTAAATCCTGCTTGTCTCATACTAGACATCATAATTTCTGCACATTCGTTGCTCTTTGGATAAATTGAGCTTGTGTATTGTCCATTTTGTGCTGGAATATGAAGTGATGCCCCATTTACAGATGGGTCTTCTGAACCATCAGCGTGGATTCTAATTACTAAATCTGCATTATTTTGATTTGCAAAAATAGCTCTTTCTGAATTTGTAATATTTACGTCGTTAGTTTCTCTCGTCATTATTACCTTAAATCCCATTTGTTCTAAGTAGTTTTTTAATATTTTTGATGCACTTAGAGTTAATTCATATTCTGGTATGTTTGTTGCTACTCCTTGTGTACCCCAAGATACTTTAAACTTAGTTTCAGACGAACCTGGACCGACTGGCTCTTGGTCCATATCACCTTTTGCTTGATGACCTGGGTCTATACAAATTACATACTGATTAGTTTTATTTTGTTGTGAGTTGTTTTGTAAATTATTTTGTGAATTGCCATTAGTTTGTGGATTATTCCCCTGTGAGTTGTCTTGACCATTTTGTAAAGACTGTTCTGATGAGTTATTTTGTGTATATGTACTTTCATTTTCACTTACTATGTCTGAGTTTGAGCATCCAAAACTTAAAAGTGAAACAATAAGTAACCCTAATACTAGTAATGATTTTTTTTTCATCTTTCTCTCCTTATACTTATAAAATTTTACTTTATTACCTATAATTATAAGTGTTAAACGTTTTTTAATCAATTTTATTAAATAGCATTTT
>CAMEPL010000043.1 GCA_945931665.1 uncultured Clostridium sp.
TAGTACCAACTCTTATAGCATTTGCAATTGCCTTTGTATTACCTTTCGTAATAGGTATATATCTATCATTTTGTAAATTCACAACAATAACAGATGCAACTTTCACAGGTCTTCAAAATTATAAAACTGCATTTTCAGCAGGACAAAATTTCTTATATTCATTTGGATTCACAGGATTATTTACAATAATTTCAATAATATCAGTTAATGTAATAGCTTTTGTATTAGCATATTTTTTAACTAAAAAGATAAAAGGAACTAACTTTTTTCGTACAGTATTTTTCATGCCAAACTTAATTGGTGGTATAGTTTTAGGTTATACATGGCAAACAATGATAAATGCTTTCTTATCAAAATATGCAACTACATTAGTAGCCAATCCAAAGTATGGATTTATCGGGTTAATTCTTCTTATGAATTGGCAAATGATAGGTTATATGATGATTATATATATAGCAGGACTTCAAAATGTACCAACAGAATTAATTGAAGCAGCAAAAATAGATGGGGCAAATAAATGGCAAACATTAAAAAATGTTACTATACCAATGGTAATGCCATCAATAACAATATGTCTGTTCTTAACACTATCAAATAGTTTTAAATTATTTGATCAAAACTTAGCATTAACAAATGGTGCACCAATGCATAAGACAGAAATGCTAGCATTAAATATAGTTAACTCATTCTATGGAAGAATAGGATTTGAAGGTGTTGGACAAGCAAAAGCAGTAATGTTCTTTATTATAGTAGCTTGTATAGCACTTGCTCAACTATATTACACTAGAAATAAGGAGGTAGAACAATAATGGAAGCAACGATATCTAAAAATAGCACCAATGAAATCAGCGTGAAGCCTAAAAAAAGTTTTGGTAATACAGTAATATTCTTAATACTTTGTGCATTAGTTGTTGTATTCTTAGCACCGATTTTATTTATATTAATAAATTCATTTAAAGGTAAATTCTTTATTAGTGATAATCCATTTGCTCTACCAACAGCAGAAACTTTTGTGGGACTTAGTAATTATATAAACGGATTAGAACAAACAGGATTTTTAAGTGCAATAGGATGGTCATTCTTTATAACAATAGGCTCAGTTGCTGTGATATTATTCTTCACATCTATGACAGCTTATTATATAACAAGAGTAAAATCTAAACTCACAAGTGTACTATATTATCTATTTGTATTTTCAATGATAGTGCCATTCCAAATGGTAATGTTCCCTATGGTTAAACTAGCAGATATATTACATCTTGCTAATCCTGTTGGGATGATAGTACTTTATCTAGGATTTGGATGCGGTTTATCAATATTTATGTTTAGTGGATTTATAAAATCAATACCACTAGAAATAGAAGAAGCTGCTATGATAGACGGATGTAATCCTCTACAAACTTATTTCCATATAGTATTGCCAATATTAAAACCTACAGCAATAACAGTAGCAATATTAAACGCAATGTGGATATGGAACGATTACCTATTACCATACTTAGTTATAGGTTTATCAACAGAATACAAAACTATACCAGTTGTAATACAAATGTTAGTAGGGTCAAATGGTAATAGAGATATGGGAGCTATGATGGCTATGTTAGTTTTAGCTATTATTCCAATAATAATATTCTATCTAGCTTGTCAAAAACATATTATAGAAGGTGTTGTTGCAGGGGCTGTTAAAGGATAAGAAATATTAAAAGGGGGATCATCATGAGGAGAAACGGATTTTTACTACCTATATCTAGTTTACCTTCGAAATATGGAATAGGAAGTTTTTCAAAAGAGGCATATGAATTTGTCGATACATTAGAAGAAGCAGGTCAAAGAATATGGCAGATATTGCCCCTTGGACCAACAGGATATGGAGATTCTCCATACCAATCATTTTCTACATTTGCAGGAAATCCATACTTTATAGATTTAGATCAATTAATAGAAGAAAATCTATTAACACAAGAAGAATGTGATAGTTATGATTGGGGAAATAATCCAGAATATATTGATTATGAAAAAATATATCTATCAAGATTTAAAATATTAAAAAAGGCATATAAAAGAAGCAAAATAGACGATAATAAAAAATTCAAAGCTTATTGTAAATACAATAAATGGTGGCTAGAAGATTACGCTTTATATATGGCTATAAAAGATTCTTTAGGTGGTATATCCTGGTTGGAATGGGATGAAAAATTAAAACTGAGAGATAAAAAGACATTATCAAAATATAGCAAAAAGCTAGAAGAAGAAGTTACATTTTATAAATATATTCAATATTTATTTTCAGAACAATGGCATAAATTAAAAGAATATGCTAATAAAAAGGGAATATCAATCGTAGGTGATATACCTATATATGTTGCATTAGATAGTGCTGATACATGGGCTAACCCAGAGTTATTTCAACTTGATAAAAACTTAAATCCTGTAGCAGTGGCAGGTTGTCCACCAGACTCTTTCTCGGAAGATGGACAGTTATGGGGTAACCCATTATATGATTGGGAATATCACAAATATACTAACTACAAATGGTGGATAAAAAGAATAAAATATTGTTATAATTTATATGATATTGTTCGAATCGATCATTTTAGAGGGTTTGATGAATATTTTTCAATACCTTATAAAAGTAAAACAGCTGTAAATGGTACTTGGGAGAAAGGACCAGGAATAGAACTATTTAGACGATTAAAAGAAGAATTAGGGGATGTCAAAATAATAGCTGAGGACTTAGGATTTTTAACGGACTCAGTTATGAAACTACTTAAGGATACAGGATATCCTGGTATGAAAGTTCTTCAATTTGCATTTGATTCAAGAGAGGAAAGTGACTATTTACCTCATAACTATAATAAAAACTGTGTTGTTTATACTGGTACACATGATAATGACACAATAATAGGATGGTATAAAGAATTAGATGCCTTAGATAAGCAAATGTGTCTAGACTATATAAATAGTAGAGATTCAGAAGATAAATATATTAATTGGAATCTTATCTGTATGGCAATGGAAAGTGTTGCTGATACGTGTATAATACCAGTGCAAGATTTCTTAGGGTTAGATGAATCGGCAAGAATAAACATACCATCAACACTAGGTAATAATTGGAAGTGGAGAATGCAAACAAAATGTTTCTCTGAAGAATTAATAAAAAAGATAAAAAGATTAACTAAGATATATGGAAGAATATAAATTAAATAGCTCATATGATTGATTAAAAATAGAGAGAAAACATATGAAAGGAAATGTTGATATGAAGACAATCACAATAAAAGATATAGCAAAAAAGTGTAGTGTCGGCGTTAGTACTGTCTCAAGAGCTATTAATAATCATCCAGATATAAGTGATGAAACAAGAGAAAAGATTCTACAGGTTATAAAAGAAAATAACTTTGTACCAAATAGTACTGCTAGAAGTTTAAAATGTACACAAAGTGAAACTATAGCAGTTTTGATAAAAGGTATAGATAATCCATTTTTTCAAAAGATGATAAAAGTATTTGAGGAAGAAATACAACATCGAAAATATACATTTTTATTACATAGAGTAGATTCAAACCAGGATGAAATTGAGGTGGCACTACAATTAATAAAAGAAAGAAAACTAAAGGGAATTATCTTTTTAGGTGGATGGTTTTCACATGATGAGAAACGACTAAAACAGATAAATGTTCCTTTTGTACTAAGTACGATATCAATGTTTGATGGAACAGATAAAAAGATATATTCATCTGTATCAGTGGATGATATCAAAGAAAGTAAAAAAGCCGTAGATTGTCTATGTGATTATGGCCATGAAAAAATTGTAATATTAGCAGCTCAACCATGGGATGAAAGTATAAGTGGATTGAGGGTACAAGGATACAAAAAAGCCTTAGAGGAGAGAAAGATACCGATAAACAATAATCTAATAAGATATACTTTACAAGAAGAAACAGCATTTACTATGGAAAATGGATATAAGCTTATGAAAGAACTTCTAGAATCAGATGAAGAATTTACTGCAGTTTATGCAATTTCAGATAGTATGGCAATAGGGGCAAGTAAAGCAATATTGGAATCAGGTAAAAGAATTCCAGAAGATTATTCGGTTATGGGGTTTGATGGATTAGATATAGCATACTATTATAATCCATCTATTAGTACAATAAGGCAACCAGTAGAAGATATGGCTAAGGAAACAAGTAGAATTTTATTTGATCTAATAGAACATAATGCAGAGAACAGACATAAACTATTCGAAGGAGAATTAGTAGTTAGAGAGTCTGTTGCTAGATTAAATAAATAATAATTAATTGGATAAATAAATTGGAGGGAATTAGGAATATGGCAAGCTTATCATTAGAAAATATATGCAAAGTATACCCAAATGGTTTTGAAGCAGTAAAAGATTTTAATTTAGAAATAAATGATAAAGATTTTATTATATTTGTAGGGCCATCAGGCTGTGGTAAATCAACAACACTTAGAATGATAGCAGGACTTGAAGATATAAGTAGGGGAGACTTAAAGATAGACGGAAAAGTTGTAAATGATGTTGAAGCTAAGGATAGAGATATTGCAATGGTATTCCAAAGTTATGCACTTTACCCACATTTAACAGTTTATGATAATATGGCATTTGGATTAAAACTTAAAAAAGTTCCTAAAGAGGAAATAGATAAAAAAGTTAGAAATGCAGCGAAAATACTAGATTTAGAGAAGTTATTAGACCGTAAACCAAAAGCTTTATCAGGTGGTCAAAGACAACGTGTGGCTATGGGGAGAGCAATAGTACGTGAACCAAAAGTATTCTTAATGGATGAACCTTTATCTAACCTAGATGCGAAATTAAGAGTCCAAATGCGTACTGAAATAGCTAAACTACATGAAAGATTAGGGGCAACAATGATATATGTAACACATGATCAAACTGAAGCTATGACTTTAGGAACTAAGATTGTAGTTATGAAAGATGGTGTAATACAACAAGTTGATACTCCACAAAATCTATATAATTATCCACAAAACTTATTTGTTGCAGGATTTATAGGTTCTCCACAAATGAACTTTGTAGATGCAGTAGTAGCTGAAGAAGATGGAAAAGTTATATTAAAAATGAAAGAAAATAAATTTGTTTTACCAGAAGATAAAGCTAAAGAAGTAGTTGAACAAGGATATATGAATAAAACTGTTACTATGGGGATTAGACCAGAAAATATACATGACCCTAAAGAATTAGTAGAAGTTAAAAAAGGTTGCGAATTAAACGTAAAAATAAATGTATATGAACTATTAGGTTCAGAAGTTTATTTATACTTTGATTTAGAAAACTTCCCTATGACAGCAAGAGTAAATGCTGATACTACTGCTAGAATGGGTGATCAAGTTAAATTTATAATGGATATGGAAAAAGCCCATATATTTGATAAAGAAACAGGAATAGTAATAACAAATTAATAAAAATCAGTTAAGTAAAACTGCTATAATTATATATAGCAGTTTTATTAATACTTAAGAAAGTAGTGTGTTTTATGGGGAAAATATTTGATTATAATAGTAGTTTTTTTGCAGGGATATCAAGAGTATCTGATACAATAATTTTAAATTTCTTGTTTGTTGTTTGTTCAATACCTATTGTAACGATAGGGGCATCAGCAACTGCACTTTATTCTGTTTCAATGAAGTCAACAAGAGATGAAGATGTTTATGCGGCTAAAGAATTTTTTAAACAATTTAAACAAAATTTTAAAGAGAGTACAGCTATTTGGCTTATTTTATTGCTAGTGGCAGCTTTTATAGGACTTGATTTTTATATGTGCAGTTTAATGTCAAATAATATGTTGAGTACTGCTTTTAAATTTATATTTACGGTAGTAAGTATAGTAATAGGATTTGTTTTTGTATATGCATTTCCACTTGTAGCTAGATTTGAGAATAGCGTAAAAAATACTTTAATGAATGCGATTTTGATGTCGATTAAACATCTACCATATACATTAATAATGTTAGTATTGACTTTAATGCCAATAGCAGGGTTTGGTTTATTTAGTCAATATTGGGGGCAAATCGTGTTTTTAGATACTTGTATTAGCTTTGGAGTTGTAGCTTATATGAATTCTATGCTTTTAAATAAAATATTTAATCAATATATAGAGGAATAGATGATAAATATTTGTACAATTATATGTTAAATTGAAAATAATAAAATAAGATTAATTAAGTCGCTAATATTTTAAATGGGCGGCTTTTTTATTGTAATTATTTATATTCATAATATCTATCTTATATTATAATAAGACTAGAAAAAATTAATATGAGTACTTGATATTATTCAAGAAAGGACAATATTTAAAGATATATGACACAAGTAAAGTATGAGAGAAATTATATAAATAACAAGTTACAAAACATAGTAAATGACGATTTAATATCTTTTCATATGCCTGGTCACAAAAAGGGAAAAATATATGACAAATTAGGATATGGAGATTTAGTTAAAAATCTATATAAAATGGATACAACAGAAATTATAGAAACTGATAATTTACATTCTCCTGAAGGAATTATTAAAGATTCTCAAGAAAGAACAAGCAAGATTTTTAGAAGTGAGAAAAGTTACTATTTAGTAAATGGAAGTACATGTGGAATACAAGCTGCAATATTATCTACTTGTTCACCAGGGGAAAAAATACTTGTAAATAGGGACTGTCATCAATCAGCTATAAATGCATTTATATTAGGCGATATAAATCCAATATATATAAAAGGAAGCATTTGTGAAGATACCTATACTATAAAAGGTGTTAATGAGCAAGACGTTCTAGATGCAATAGATAATAATAGTGATATAAAAGTACTTATGCTTACTTATCCAAGTTATTATGGCATGGTATTTGACTTAGAAAAAATTTGTACATATGCACATGAAAAAGGGATAGTTGTAATTGTAGACGAGGCACATGGGGCACACTTAGGTTTAAGTGATAAATTGCCTAAGTCAGCTCTTGAACAAGGTGCAGATATAGTAATACAAAGTATTCATAAAACACTACCGTCATTTACACAATCATCTATTATACATGTTCAAGGAGATTTAATAGATAAAAAGAATTTAGAAAGATTCTTGAAAATAGTTCAATCTTCAAGTCCATCATATGTTATGATGGCCTCATTAGAAATTGCAATTGATATTTATGATAGATATGGAAAAGACTTAATGCAAGGTCTATTAAGTAATATAGATGATTTTGAAAAAGATTTATCAGAAATAAACGGAGTGAAAGTTTTAAAGGGACATGATAAAACTAAGGTATTTGTGTCACTTAAAGACTTAGGTATAAATGGGTATGATTTAGAAGAAACACTTAGGTATAAATACAATATTCAAGTTGAATTATCTAACTATTATGGTGTTTTATTAATATGCACAATAGGAAATGAAAAAGATGATTTTGACAAATTCTTATGTGCTATAAAATCTATAGTTGAAGATTTAAGTGGAGATAAAAATAATGATTTAGATAAGTCTGAAGACAATGTTACGAAGCTAATGAAACTAAATTATCCAGATTTAATTCCACAAAAAATTATATCACCTAGAGAAGCTTTTTATAGTGATAAAAAGACAGTTTTATTAAAAGAAAGTATAGGAAAAATTTCTGGAGAGTATATAATTCCATACCCACCAGGGATAAGTCTAACATCACCAGGTGAAATTATAACACAAGAAGTTATTGATTATATACTTGCTTGCAAACAATACGGAATGCATGTGAGTGGATTAAAAGACAGCTCATTGGAGATAATTGAAATAATTGAGAAATAAAGAACGACATTATATAAAAAAGTTTATTATGGAGGCATTATAAATGAAAGGTAAGTTAATAATTATAGAAGGATCTGATGGAAGTGGTAAAGCTACACAGACTAAAAAATTATATGATAGATTAGAAGCAGAAAATCACAAAATAAAGAAGGTTGAGTTCCCAAATTATGATTCAGAATCATCAGCACTAGTGAAAATGTATCTAAGAGGTGACTTTGGGAAAAATGCTACAGATGTTGATCCATATGTTTGTTCAACATTTTATGCAGTAGATAGATATGCATCATTCAAAACAGAGTGGGAAGAATTCTACAATGATGGAGGCATAATAATATGTGATAGATATACAACTTCAAATATGGTTCACCAAGCATCAAAAATAGATGAATCTGAAAGGGATAAATATTTAGATTGGTTAAGTGATTTAGAATTTAATTTATATAAAATACCAGAACCAGACTGTGTAATATTCTTAGATGTTCCTGTTGAAGTTAGTAAATCACTTATGAAAGATAGAAACAACAAGATAACAGGAGAAAGTGAAAAAGATATACACGAAAGTGATTTTGAATACCTTAAAAAATCATATGAAAATTCTCTTTATATAGCTGAGAAATATGATTGGCAAAAAATTAATTGTGTAGAAGGTGATAGTATGAGAACTATCGATGACATACATAATGAAATATATAGTATTGTGGAAGATAAAATATTAAATAAATAGATTTATAGAAAAACATTCCGAAGTTATGGATAGATATAAATTCTATAAAAATGGAGGAAGATATATGTATTTTGAAAAAATAAAAGGGCAAAATTTTGCAAAAAAATACTTATCAAATAGTATAAAATCAAATATGATAAGCCATGCATATATGTTTGAAGGACCAAATGGTGTAGGAAAAAATACAATGGCTAGAGAATTAGCTGCAATTTTATTAGAAATGGAGAATTTATTTAATAGTCCAGATTATATAGAGATAAAGCCAGATGGTAATAGTATAAAAATAGCTCAGATAAGAAAATTACAATCAGACATATTAGTTAAGCCATACAAATCATACAAAATATATGTAATAGATGAAGCTCAGAAAATGACAGTAGAGGCACAAAATGCATTGCTTAAAACATTAGAGGAACCACCGAAATATGCTATAATAATCCTTATAACTGATAATAAGGAATCTTTATTAGATACAATAAAATCAAGATGTGAAATTATTAAATTTACACCAATACCAATGCGAGAAGTAGCTAACTACTTAACTATGAGTGGAGTGGATGAAAAGAGGGCTTCGCTGCTTGCAAATTTCTCTAGGGGCAGTATGAAAAAGGCAATAGAACTTTCTGAATCAGAAGATTTTCATCTTATGAGAGAAGAAGTCCAAAAGTATGTTGAAACATTTTTAGGTGGAAACTTAATAGAAATAATGGACATACAGTCTAGTATAGAAAAGTATAAAGACCAAATAACAAATGTTTTAGACTTGATGATTAATTACTTTAGAGACATTATGATGGTAAAAGAAAATGTAGATAATAGTATGATTATAAATTTAGATAGGCTAGTATTTATAAAAAACATGAGCAACAAAACAACTTATTCTCAATTGTCAAAGATTATTGATATAATAGAAGAGACAAAAAATAAGTTGAGGAGTAATTGTAATTTTAATATTAGCATACAAGTTATGACTTTAAATATATATGAGGTGATTAAATGATAAAAATAGTTGGGGTTAGATTTAAAAATGCTGGTAAAATATATTATTTTGATCCAGTAGATTTCGAAATAGAAAAAGATATAGATGTTGTAGTAGAGACAGCTAGGGGACTTGAATTTGGTAGAATAGTTGTTGGTCCTAAAGAAATAGAGGAGGAAAAATTAATTTCTCCATTAAAACCTATAATAAGAATTGCTACAGAAGAAGATAAAGCTATATATAGAGAAAATAAAGAAAAGGCAAAAGAAACTTTTGAAATTTGCCAACAAAAGATAAAAGAACATGGATTAACTATGTTTTTAATAGATTGTGAATATACATTTGACAGAAATAAACTAATATTCTATTTCACTGCAGAGGGAAGAATAGATTTTAGAGAATTAGTAAAAGATTTAGCATCAATATTCAAAACTAGAATAGAACTTAGACAAATTGGTGTAAGAGATGAGGCTAAATCAATAGGTGGTCTTGGAACTTGTGGAAGGAAATTATGCTGTTCTTCTTGGCTTGGGGATTTCCAACCAGTATCAATAAAAATGGCCAAAGACCAAAGTTTATCTTTAAATCCTACAAAAATATCAGGTATATGCGGCCGTTTATTCTGTTGTCTAAAATACGAACATGATGTTTATGTAGAAGCTATAGAAAAAATGCCTGTTGTAGGAAGTATAGTAAAGGTAGATAATCAAAAAGGTAAAGTAATAGAAATAAATCCATTACTTGAACAAATGAAAATAGAATTTAACGATAAAACAATAAAAACTTGTTTACGTGAAGAAGTAAAAGTTCTTCATGTACCTAAAAAATGTGAAAATGGATGCTGTGGAGGCGGAAAATGCAACCATGACGGTATCGATTCAGAAACATTAAAAGAACTTAAAAAATTAGAAGACTAAAGGAGATTTTATGCAGGTAACTTTAAAGGAAACTGAAAGAATTGATGATTTACAACTAAAAGGATTAAAATTAATACAAGATAAAACGGGATTCTGTTTTGGAATAGATGCAGTATTATTAGCTAATTTTGCAAAGGTAAAAAATAATGCAAAAGTAGTTGATTTAGGAACTGGAACGGGAATAATACCTATATTAATAGCAGGAAAAAGTAAAGCTAGCAAAATAGTAGGTGTTGAAATACAAGAAGAAGTTTATGAAATGGCTACGAGATCTGTAAAATTAAATAATTTAGAAGATAGAGTAGAAATCGTAAATGCAGATATAAAAACTATAGATAAAGAATTAGAAGTACATGGATACCATGTAGCAACATCAAATCCACCATATATGCATATGGATGGAATTAAAAACCCAAATGATAAAAAGGCAATATCAAGACATGAAATAATGTGTAACTTAGAAGATGTAATAAGAGCAGCTTCAAGACTTGTAATGCCTAGAGGTAAGTTCTTTATGATACACAGACCTACTAGATTAGTAGATATAATAGAATTAGGTAGAAAATATAGATTAGAACCAAAAGTAGTTCAATTTATACATCCAAGAGTAGGAAAAGCTCCTAACTTAATGTTAGTTGAATTTACTAAAGACGGAAGACCAGAGCTTAAAATATTAGATCCTCTATATGTATATGGAGATGATGGAAACTATACAGAAGAGATAAGAAAAATATATGCCAATGAAGATATAGGAGAGTAATATGAGTGGGAAATTATATATATGTCCAACACCTATAGGAAACTTGGAAGATATAACATATAGAACTTTAAAGGTACTAAATGAAGTTGATTTAATTGCAGCTGAAGATACTAGACATAGTATAAAACTTTTAAATCACTTTGAGATATCTAAACCTTTAACAAGTTATTTTGAACACAATAAGGACACTAAAGGTGATTATTTAATAAGTAAATTACTAGATGGAGAAAACATAGCTTTAATAAGTGATGCAGGAATGCCTGGGATATCAGATCCTGGAGAAGACTTAATAAAACAAGCTATAGAAAATAATATAGAAATAGACGTATTACCTGGAGCAACTGCTTTTACAGTAGCTTTAGTTGGTTCTGGATTAGATACACATAAATTTGTATTTGAAGGATTTTTAGACAGAGATAAAAAATTACGTAGAAAAAGACTTGAGGAAATACAAGAAGAAGACAGAACTATGATTTTCTATGAATCACCACATAGGTTAAAAGATACACTAAAAGATATGCTAAAATTCTTTGGAAATAGAAAAATTGCTGTTAATAGAGAATTAACTAAAAAATATCAAGAAGTAATAAGAGAAGATATTGAAACAGTTCTTAAAATCTATGAGGAAAAAGAAATAAAAGGTGAATTTGTATTAATTGTAGATGGATTCAAAGGCGAAAAACAGGCTAAAAATAACTATGACGAATTATCAGAAAGAGAATACGTTGAGGTTTTAATTAATAACGGCCTTAGTAAAAAGGATGCTATAAAAACTGTCTGCAAGGATAGAAAATTGAAAAAAGATGTTGTATATAAGCAAGTGTTAGATTTATAGTAAAATTAAGATAAATTGTTTAACTTTATAAACAGGGGTGATTAGATGGATATAGGAACGCAGTTATTGCAATGTCTGAAATATGAGAATTCATCTACAAAGATAGAAGAACTAGATGAAAAAGGTCTATTAGAACAGATAATACCTAGCATTAAAGATATGAAGGAAGTTGGTAAATGTAAATATCACGTAGTTAATGTTTTTCAACATTCTCTATATACGCTGGAGCATTTTGAAGGAATATTAAAAACAGAGAGATTTTTCCCAAGTCATCTAAAAGAAGATGTTTGGGAGTATCTAAACTCAAAGGATGAATCAGGATTTCCTATATTAGAAGTATTGAAATTAGGTGTTTTTCTACATGATGTCGGTAAACCAGCCGCCAAAACTGTTGATAAAACTGGTAGAGCACATTTTAGAGGACATGATGCAACGGGAGGCGAGATAGTTCGCAAATTAGGAAAAGAATTAGGGCTAAGCGAAATAACTACTGAAAAGCTATTTAGATATGTACGTTATCATATGATATTATTGTTAGCATACAAAAGTGGAAATGTTGGAAAAGAAGCATTATGGAAGCAATTTGACGAGCTTGGTGATGATATCATAGGTATAATGTTGCTTGGATATTGTGATTTAGTAGCTACTAGAAAATTATTAAATCCACTAGAGGACAACGGAGTAATAAAAACATATATGGAATTTATTTTAACTGTATATTTTTATAGATATAAAACAGATAAAGAAGTATGAAAAAAATAAAAGTCTGCCAAAGGTACTAGCATTAAGTACCTTTTGGCAGACTATTTTTTATTATATTTAATTATAGTATAGATTTTGCTTGTATAGGCGTAGATAAAATAACAGAGGTCTTAGTTGTACCTATTGATTTTATACTATCGATAACACTTTCAAGTTCATACATATCTTTTACTATAACTTTTAATAGTGAGCAGTCGTCTCCAGTTATATGGTGACACTCAACTATGCGAGGATCTTTTCTTGCAGTTTCAAGAAAAGGTTCATATTTATCACTTGGTAATGATATGTGTATAAAGGCTTTTATAACTCTTCCTAGCGCATCTGGATTTACTATTGCTTTATAACCCTCAATTACGCCAGATTCTTCTAGTCTTTTTACTCTTTCTGAAACAGCAGGAGAAGTTAATCCTACTATTTTTCCTAAGTCTTTCATAGAGATTCTACCATCCTTTTGTAGTATCTCTATAATTCTGTAATCAGTAACGTCCATTAATTGACCCCCCTCTTGATCTATAAATTATTTTTATTAAAATACTTTCTTTGAAGCTAATAAATCAGTTTTTAGATTCCAAAGACCTCTAGATAAGTCAACTTTATATTTCTTAGGTGAAGAAAGTCTCTTATAAGAGTCCCAGAATGTTTTAAGTTGAGAATTTACATAAGCTTTTATTTCATTAATAGGTTTGTATTCATATTTACATTCACCATTAAGGAATAAAGGTTTATGAAGCTCTTTTACTGTATAATTTTCAAACGTTGATTTTTTCCAAGTATATGTAGGATGGAATATTGTTAAAGGCTTAGTTGTATCAATAGCTTCATCTTTTAACATTATTAAATCAGCTTGAGCTACATTATCTTTATCAAATATTCTAACTACTTTTTTATAACCTGGGTTATTTATTTTTTCTGGGTCTTCAGATACTTTTATCTTAGGTATTAATTTATCACCTTTATAAGAACCTGCTAATTTATAAACACCACCTAAAGAAGGTGACTCTGCAGACGTAATCAGTTTAGTACCAACACCCCATGAATTGACTGCTGTACCACTTGATTTTAAGTCTGAAATTATGTATTCATCTAAGTCATTAGAAGCAGTAATTTTTAAATTATGATATCCTGCTTTTTCTAATTCTTTTTTTACTTCATTAGAAAGATATTGTAAATCTCCTGAATCTATACGTATACCAGCTGGTTCATATCCTTTTGCTCTTAAATTATCAAATACTTTAATTGCATTTGGAAGTCCACTTTTTAATACGTTGTATGTATCAATTAATAATAAACAATTATCTGGATACACATCTGCATAAGCTTGGAATGCTTCTAATTCAGTATCGAATTTTTGAACCCAACTATGAGCATGTGTTCCTACAACAGGTATGTCAAACATTTTCCCCGCTAATACATTTGCTGTACCAGCACAACCACCGATAACAGCAGCCCTTGCACCGTAAGTACCTGCATCTGGTCCTTGAGCTCTTCTTAACCCGAATTCAAGAACAGGGTCCCCTTGCGCAGCATAGCAAACTCTAGATGCTTTAGTTGCTATTAGTGATTGGAAATTCACTATAGTAAGTAAGGCAGTTTCTATTAACTGAGCTTGATATAAAGGTGCTTTTACAGTTATTATTGGTTCACCAGGGAACATAACTGTACCTTCTTCAACTGCATATATATCTCCTGTAAATTTAAATTCCTTTAGAAAATTCAAAAACCCCTCAGAGAACAAGTTTAAACTTCTTAAATAGTCTAAGTCATCTTCTGAAAAATGCAAATTATTTATATACTCAGCTAGTTGCTCAATACCACAAATAATAGTGTAGCCACCGCCGCAAGCGTTTTTTCTAAAAAACATATCAAATACAACTATATCTTCATGAATATTTTTTTCATAATATCCATTCATCATTGTAAGTTGATACAAATCTGTAAGTAGAGTTAAATTTCGCATTTTTTTTTCTCCTTAAATATTTTTAATTAATTAAAAACCCTATACATATACTAAAACACAATATTGCTAAACTTTCAAGTATAAAGTAGTATTCATACATCATAAAATTATTTAAAGTAACAATTAACTATTGTACAAAAAATAATAGTATTTTAAAGGAAGGTGAAAAAAATTAGCAAAATATGGTTTTATATGGTGGCAATAGGTATAGTAGGGAGTATATGTTTTGGAAATTTACCAGAACTAAATAATGTAATTTTGAATGAAGGTTCTAGAGCTATTGAATTTACAATAGGTTTAGCAGCAATAATGGCTCTTTGGATGGGTATAATGAATATAGCAAAGGATTCTGGATTAATTGATAAAATTGGAGAAAAAATGAATTTTATTCTAAAAAGATTGTTTCCTAAGATACCTAAAAACCACAAGGCTATGAGTTACATAATAATGAACATAATACTTAATATGTTGGGAGCAGGAAATGGCGCTACTTCATTTGGATTAAAGGCTATGGAAGAGCTTCAGACTTTAAATAAACAGAAGGATAGAGCATCTAATGAAATGATAATGTTTTTAGTTATAAATATATCATCAATTCAGTTGATACCATTTACAATGCTAAAAATAAGAGCAGATGCAGGTTCAACAAATCCAAATGAAATTATAATATCAACTTTAGTTGCAACGACTGTCTCAACTATAGTAGCTATTATATCTTGTAAGATTTTTGAGAGGGGGAGTAGATAATGCTGGATTTAATGGCTAATTTAGCAATACCTGTGATTATGCTTATTATAATTGTATATGGAAAATATAAAAAAGTAGATGTGTTTGAATCTTTTATCACTGGGGCAATCGATGGGTTAAAAACAGCTTTAAATATACTTCCATATATAATAGGAATTTTTATTGCTATAGGGATTTTTAAATCTGGAAAGGGTATAGAAATGTTGGAATTTATATTTGCACCGATTGCGAATTTTTTTAATATACCAAAGGAATTAATCGGGCTTATAATGATGAAACCTATATCAGGAAGTGGCGCGTTGGGCATGTATAGTGAACTTGCTGCCAGGGTATCTGTTGATACATTAGTAGAAAAAATGGGAGCAACTATCGTTGGAGCATCAGAAACAGTATTTTATACTATGGCAATTTATTATGGCAGTCAAAAGATAAAAAAGACACGCCATACTTTAGTTTGTGCATTACTCAGCCATTTTGCTGGAGTACTTGCATCCGTGTACATATGTTATTTAATGTTTGGATAAAATTTTGGGGGATTACAAATAGTTATATATTGTTAATCCCTTGTTTTTTTAACAAAAATTATATTTGTCGAATAAAAATATTAGAAAGTTGTTAGAAAATAATAGTATAATTAAAGTGGAAAGAGTTTTAAGATATAAATAATATTAGAAGTTTGAATTAGGGGTGGTTAATATGAAAAAATACGAAGTAAGTAGAGAAGTATATAATCCTTGTGCAGGAGTATATAATTTTGATATGCATTTTGATGAAGAAGTTTGTACAGACGATATGGAAGCAACTTTAGAAAAATGGATAGGCAGAAGACTTCCTGAATTTAAAAAAAGAGTTTACGATGATGGACTTACTACTGAGTTTGAGATTTTTCTACCTCGTAAAGAAAGATATACTTTTTCTGAAATAGAATAATAAGTGTGTATCAATCTTGACAAGTTTTTTCTTATTTAATAAAATAATAACGATATAACAAATATATAAAATTATCTTAAAAATAAGTTTATTTTGAATAAAAAAGAATTTTTTGTTTAAAATTATATACTATAAAGAAGAATGATTTAATTTAAAAGCAATGAAGAGAAGAGTAGATAATCCAATTTCTCCACAGAGAGCTAGGTAAGGTGAAAGCTAGCGTCTAATTGATTATTGAATATGGCCTCGGAGCTTCTTATCTGAATTAATTTAGGATAAGACGGATGGACTCGTTAATAGTCTACTAAGATATCTAGTTTTGTCTGGATAATTAGGGTGGTAACGCGAATATAAACTCGCCCCTATGGATTTCATAGGTGGCGGGTTTTTTTAATATATTGAAAAACTAAGGAGGAAAAAAATGAGCAAAGAAACTTTTTATATTACAACGCCTATATACTATCCAAGTGGTAGATTACATATAGGTCATACTTATACAACTGTTGCTACAGATGCAGTTGCTAGATTCAAACGTTTCTGTGGATATGATGTAAGATTCTTAACAGGAACTGATGAACACGGTGAGAAAATACAAAAGAAAGCTAAAGAAGCTGGTATGACAGAAATGGAATACTTAGATGGTATGATAGCTGACATAAAAAAATTATGGAAGACTATGGACATATCTTATGATGATTTCATAAGAACAACTGAACCAAGACATACAAAAATAATCCAAAAAATATTCACTAAATTATATGAACAAGGTGATATATACAAAGGTGAATATGAAGGAAGATACTGTACTCCATGCGAAAGTTTCTGGACAGAATCTCAATTAGTTGATGGAGATAAATGCCCTGACTGCGGTAGAGAAACTTACGTAGCAAAAGAGGAAGCATACTTCTTCAAACTATCTAAATACGAAGATAGAATAAAAGAGTTATTCAAAAATCCTAACTACTGTTTCCCAGAAGCTAGAGCTAACGAAATGATAGCTAACTTCTTAGAACCAGGTCTAGAAGATTTATGTGTAACTAGAACTACATTCGACTGGGGTATAAAAGTACCATTCGATGAAAAACACGTTATATACGTTTGGGTAGATGCATTATGCAACTACATAACTGCATTAGGATATATGAGCGAAGACGACTCATTATTTAAAAAATACTGGCCAGCTAATATACAAGTTGTAGGTAAAGAAATAATAAGATTCCATACAATTATATGGCCAGCATTATTAATGGCATTAGATCTACCTGTATCTGAACAAGTATTTGGACATGGTTGGATATTATTTGCTAACGACAAAATGAGTAAATCAAAAGGTAACATAGTTTACCCAGAACAAATGATAGAGCGATACGGAATAGATACATTAAAATACTATCTATTAAGAGAATTCGCATTTGGTCAAGACGGAAGTTACACTCATAGAAACTTTGTAACAAGAATAAACACAGACTTAGCTAACGACTTAGGAAATTTAGTAAGTAGAACTATAGCAATGGTTGAAAAATACAATGGTGGAATAATACCAGAACCAAAAGTAGCTACTGAATTTGACGAATCATTAAAAGTACAAGCTAAAGAATCAAGAAGAATATTCGAAGAACAAATGAATAAAATGCAATTCCACGAAGCATTAGAAGGTGTATGGAAATTAATCAGAAGAACTAACAAATACATCGACGAAACTGCTCCATGGGTACTTGCAAAAGATGAAAGCAAAAAAGATGTATTAGACACAGTTCTATACAACTTATGTGAATCAATAAGAATATTCTCTACACTAATAAACCCAATAATGAATACTACAGCTAAGAAAATCTACGATCAAATGGGTATAGAAGGTGAAGAATTAACTAACTGGGAAAGTACTGCAACATTTGGATTAACAAAACCAGGTACAAAAGTAACTAAAGGTGAAATATTATTCCAAAGATTAGACATAGACAAAGAAGTTGCAGAACTTGAAGAATTATTTGCAGAAAAGAAAGACGAGGAAGAAGAAGTGACAGAAGCTCCATTACAACATAAAGAAGAAATAACAATAGACGATTTAGATAAAGTGGAATTAAGAGTAGGTAAAATATTAAGCTGCGAAAAACATCCAAAAGCAGATAGACTTTTAGTTTCTCAAGTTAAATTAGGTTCAGAAACTAGACAAATAGTATCTGGTATAGCTAAATGGTATAAACCAGAAGAAATGGTTGGAAAAGATGTTATAGTAGTATGCAACTTAAAACCAGTTAAATTAAGAGGAGTTGAATCTCAAGGTATGATACTTGCAGCAGGTAACGATGGTGATGATTTAGTAATACCAGTTGCTGTTGGTGCAAATGATGGTTGTGAAGTTAGATAAGGAGATGTAAATATGCTTTTTGACTCACATGCTCATTTAAATGATGAGAGATTTGATGAAGATAGAGAAGAGTTAATCTCTTCTCTTAATGAAAAAGGCGTTGATTTAGTTGTTAACCCAGG
>CAMEPL010000044.1 GCA_945931665.1 uncultured Clostridium sp.
GTTTTTGTACCCAGAGATCTGCTCCTTTTATTACCAATTTAATTGGATCAAAACATAGTTCATCTCTCGGAACTCCTGCCTTTAATTGTGATTCATAATCATTAAAACACAATAAGGCTTTCTTTGATAATGCTAGAATAGCTATTAAGTTTAGCCATGCCATCATTGCTACACCAATATCCCCCATCATCCATGCAAGGCCTGCTGATTTAACGCAACCAAATGCTGTCATTCCTAACAATACTATTCTAAGACAATTTATAGATAATTTACTAGATTTTCCTCCAGTAAACTTTTTAACTAAGTAAGTTAAATTAACTTCTGCAATGTAATAATAAGCCATTAATGTTGTAAATGCAAAGAAGAAAAGTGCTATTGCTACAAATGCTCCACCAAAACCTGGTATCAATGTATTTATTGCATTTTGAGTATATACAGGACCTATATCCGGTATAGAATATCCCGGCATATTTTCAACCATTATCTTTTGTGTATTTTCATTAAAAGTATTATAGCATCCTGTCATAAGTATCATAAATCCAGTTGCTGAGCAAACAAATAAAGTATCTACATAAACTGAAAATGCTTGAACAAATCCTTGTTTTGCTGGATGTGAAACCTCTGCTGCTGATGATGCTTGTGGCCCTGTACCTTGACCAGCTTCATTTGAGTAAACTCCACGTTTTACACCCCAAGCAATTGTAGAACCTAATATTCCACCAAAACTTGCTTCTGCACCAAATGCATTGTTTATTGATACTGCTATAGAATTTGATTGTACACCAGGAAGAAGTACTCCTATTGCTATAACTGTGACTATAGCAAATAAAGTTGCATATATTTTTGAAAAAGTTGTACCTCCAAACCCTTTTTCTATGTAATAAGCTGGACCTCCACGATATTCACCATCGTGTTCTTCTTTATAAAGTTGACCTAAAGTCGATTCTGCAAATGCCGACCCTGCTCCCAAGAAAGCTATCGCCCACATCCAAAACAGTGCCCCAGGTCCTCCCCATGCTATAGCAGTTGCAACACCTGCTATATTACCAGTACCTATACGTCCTGCAAGCGCTGTACAAAATCCTTGAAAAGATGATATCCCTTTGTCGGATGACTGTCCACCAAATAAAAGACCTACCATTTCTTTGATATTCCTAATTTGTGAAAATCTCGTTCTAAAACTAAAATAAATCCCCGAAATAATATTTTACTTTTTTTATATTATATTCTTAAATAAAATAAAAACAAGTGACTTTTAGGTCACTTGCATAAGTTTAAGGGTAAGATGCAAAATAAAAAATCTTTATCATAAAGATCATTTACCTCAACTATTTATTTATATTTAATAATTCTAATCTCAAATCATTTAATATAGTCTTTGTCGCTCTTTCTCTAACTTGTTGTCTATCTCCATTAAATACATATTTTTTTGAAATAACATCTCCATTTATATAAATACCAAAATAAACAAGTCCTACCGGTTTTTCTTCACTTCCACCACCAGGTCCTGCTATTCCAGTTGTAGCAATACCTATATTTGTATTGTATCTTGCTGCCACTCCAGAGGCCATCTCTTTTGCACACTCAGCGCTAACAGCACCATAAACATCTAGGGTTTCTTTTTTAACTCCTAGTGATTTCATCTTCGCTTCATTAGAATAAGTGACACACCCTTCCATAAATACAGAAGATATTCCCGAATAATTTATAAGAGATGCTGAAACCATACCACCTGTGCATGATTCTGCAACAGCTATTGTTAAATTGTTTTCTACTAATATTTTTGATACTACTTCTTCTATACTAGTTTCGCCTATAGCATATAAATTTGATCCAAATCTTTTTTTCATCTCATCTGCCATAGGTTTTATAAGTTCTCTAGCATCTTTAACAGTATTTGCTTTTGCTGTAATCCTAAGTGTACATTCATATCCCTTTGCATAAGTAGCTATAGTTGGATTAGTTTGCGAATCTATTATATCTAATATGTCACTTTCAACCTTAGACTCTCCAACACCTATTATTCTAAGTACTTCTGATTCTATTACATCATTCGTAAATTTTGATAAATAAGGTTTTACGTAATTTTCAAACATAGCTTCCATTTCTTTTGGTGGTCCTGGAAGCACTACTATCATTTTATTATCTTTTTCCATTATACAACCTGGTGCAGTACCATTATCGTTTTTAAGTATATATGCTTCTTTTGGGAAATAAGCTTGCTTTTCATTATTTTTAGTTGGCACTCTATTCATATGTTTAAATCTCTCTAACATATTATCTAATGATGGTTTATGTAGTTTTAGTTCATATCCAAAGTATTTTGCACAAACTTCTTTAGTTATATCGTCTTCTGTAGGTCCAAGCCCACCTGTACATATTACAATATCACTTCGACTTAAACTTTCATCTAAAGTTTTTAATAATCTTTCTTCGTTATCGCCGACAGTTATTTGATAGTACATTTCTATCCCCATGGCTGCAAGTTCTCTAGATAAATACCTACAATTAGTATTTAATATATCTCCTAACAAAATCTCTGTTCCAACTGTTATAATTTCTGCTTTCATAATTCCTCTCCTATTTTTAATCTTTTGTACTATTTTATTATAATCCCCAACAATAGGATTTACATTAATTTTAAATTAAAAACTATAAATTTTTATTGCAATTTTGTTTGGAGTTTAATAAATTATAATATAATTAAATATTTCAATATAAATAGAAAGCAGGTTGTAAAATGGTATTTGATTGTCATTCTGACTTATTCACCGATGTAACTGTAAAAATGTTAAAAGGTGAAAAAGATATTATAAAAAATCATTATTTAGACGAATTAAAAAATGCGGGCTTAATTGGTGGAATATATGTAATCTGGATAGATCCACCTTATGATAAATGTCCACAAAAAAGAGTTAAACAAGTTATAGATTGTCTAACTAAAGAAATTAACTCTAATTCTGATATTATACATCAAGTTAAAGAGTTCTCCGATTTTGAAAAAGCCTTAAAACAAAATAAGTTAAGTGTAATGGTAGGTATGGAAGGACTTAGTTATATAGAAGAAGATATAGATATGCTCCATTATTTTCATGATGTAGTCGGTGCTAGACATGCTTCACTTACTTGGAATGAGCAAAATGCACTAGCTACCGGAGTTGGAGGTGACCCTTCAAGAGGACTTACAGAAGCAGGCAAAAATGCTATTAGAAAACTCGAAGATTTAAAAATGTTAGTCGACGTCTCTCATGCAAATGAAAAATCATTTTGGGATATAATGAATATTGCAACAGGACCTGTAATAGCATCACATTCAAATGTAAAAGCATTGTCAAACCACAGAAGAAACCTTACTGATAATCAGATTAAGGCTATTGCTGAGAGCGGTGGTATAATAGGTATAAATGGGTATAGAGATTTTGTAGACTATAAAAATTGGAAAAAGGCAAATGTAAAAGACTTAGTAAATCACATAGATTATATTGCTGATTTAGTCGGTGTAGAACATATTTGTTGTGGATTTGATTTTTCTGGTTTTATAGACCAAGACTGTTTATCTGCATTTTTAGAAGATACTTCAAATCCAAATGTACTTGGTTTAAAAGAATTCAAAGATACACCTAATTTAATAAAAGAGCTTAAAAACCGTGGTTATACAAAAGAAGAAATAGAAAATATAGGATACAAAAATGCATTTAGAGTTCTAAAAAAAGTTATTGGTGACTCACAAATTTAAATTTATAAATTCTTATATATAAAGTAGATAGAAAAACAATATGCTATCTACTTTTTTGCTGTTTCTCATCATTTTGTTAGTTTTTGTATTATCTGCCACTACATATGCTATTTAAGGTTGTCGTGGTACTTTCAGTTTTGAAAATTTATAAATATAATAGTATAATGCGTAAATTTACGCCTTTAGTCATAATTTAATATTTTAGGAGGTTTAATATGAATAGTTTAATTTCAGCAGACAACACTTGGGTCTTATGGGCTTTCTTGTGTGGTTGGGCTGCGATAAGTATCGTACTAGAACAAAAATACAATTGGGCATCTAAAATTACAGGAGCTATAATAGCTTTAATAGGTGCTTTAGCATTATCAAATTTAAAGATAATACCAACTGAATCACCAGTTTATGATAATGTTTGGACTTACGTTGTTCCACTTGCAATTACACTTTTATTATATCAATGTGATATAAAGAAAATTTGGAAAGAAAGTGGTAAGATGCTTGTCATTTATTTATTAAGTGCTATAGGTACTATGACAGGTGCAATAGTAGGATTTTATTTCCTAGCAAATAAAATTCCTTTCTTAGCACAAGTTGCCGGTATGATGACTGGTTCTTATATTGGCGGTGGTGCAAACTTTGCTGCTATGTCAGCTGCTTTTGAACTTCCAGGTGATGTTGTTTCTGCAGCAGTAGTTTCTGACAACTTATTAATGGCACTTTATTTCTTTGTATTAATAACTATACCATCAATTAATTTCTTTAGAAAACACTTCCTTCATCCACATGTTAAGGAGTTTGAAAAACAAGAAATAAAAGAAGGTGAAACTACAGCTTCTTCTTATTGGAGCCGTAAAGATATATCATTAAAAGACATAGCTTTATCTATAGGTAGTGCTTTTATAATTGTAGCTATATCAACTACTATAGCAGAATTTTTATCAGCTACTATACCTACTAGTAATGCATTTTTATCACTTTTAAATACTTTACTTGGAAACCAATATTTAATAATAACTACTATTACTATGATTTGTGCTTCTGTATTTAGTGATTTCTTCTCTAATATTGGTGGTGCTCAAGAAATAGGTACATATTTAATATACATATTCTTCGTTGTAATAGGTGTGCCAGCTTCTATACAATCTATAGTAGTAAATTCACCATTATTATTAGTATTCTGCTTTATTGTAGTATTTATAAATATGTTAGTTACATTTGTATGTGCAAAAGTGTTTAAATTTAACTTAGAAGATGCAATCCTTGCTTCTAATGCATGTATAGGTGGTCCTACAACAGCAGCTGCTATGGCAGTTTCTAAAGGGTGGACAAAATTAATCGCACCTATAATGCTTATAGGAACTTTAGGATATGTTATAGGAAATTATTGCGGAATTATAATCGGTAATTTCTTATTATAATTTGTATATATAAATTATATTTTAAAACAATATAATATATTTTAAGAGATAACAAAACTTGTTATCTCTTTTTTGTTTGTTTTTATATTAACAACCACTCCCTTTATTATTTAGATCAATCGTGGTACTTTATATTTATTTGGGTTATACATATAATTAATATATAATAAATGTTACTAATGTAGTGTTTATATTAACTTAAAATTACATAGAAGTTGAATTGTAAATTATATTTACTTTAACTTCGTAAATAATAAATATAACTTATTACTGAATTAAAATTTTATTGTTGATTAGGAGAGATAAATATGAAAAAGAAAGTTGTTGTAATAATGGGTGGTATTTCATCTGAACGTGAAGTATCTTTAAACTCTGGTAGATCTGTACTTAAAGCTATAAATAGAGATAAATACGACGTACATGAATTAATAATAGATGATCCAATGGATGTTGTAAATAAAATGCCTGAAGGAGTAGATTTCGCTTTATTAATTCTACATGGTAAATATGGAGAAGATGGTACTATACAATCTATGCTAGAATCTATGGGAATTAAATATTCAGGATGTGACCCTTTAACTAGTGGAATATGTATGGATAAAAATATGTCAAAAAAAGTTTTAAAAGCATCAGACATACCTACTGCTCCATGGATAATTGCAAAATCTGTTGATTCAATAGATTACGATGCAATAGAAAAAATGGGTTATCCTGTTTTTATAAAACCAAATAGTGGTGGTTCTAGTGTTGCTACTTTTAAAGTAGACAGAAAAGAAGATGTTTACGAAGCTGTAAGAAAAGGCTTAGAGGTTGACGATATAGTTATGATAGAAGGGTATCTTCCAGGAGATGAGTATACTTCATTCATATTAAATGGAGAAGTTTTCCCAACTATAAAAATAAGTTCACCAAATGAATTCTTCGATTATGAATCAAAATACGCAACTGGAGATAAAGCAGCTACTGAAGAAGTTGTTTATTTAGAGGAAAATCTTCAAAATGAAATAAACTTGAGAAGTAAACAATGTTGGGATGCATTTAATTGTAGAGCATTCGTAAGAGTTGACTTTATATTATCAAACGGTAAATTCTATGTACTTGAACTAAACACACTTCCAGGAATGACAGCTACTAGCTTAATACCTAGAAGTGCAAATGCTAAAGGTATATCTTATAGTGAATTAATAGATAAAATAATAGAATATTCATTATAAAATAACACAAATTAAAAAAGTCATCATATATACTTTAATGTATATACTTTCTTGTAAGTCATAGGGAATTATATATATTTAATCAATATAATTTCCTATGATATATAAATATATGTTATAATGATAAATAGACAATTATATTTTAAAAATTAAAATATAATTGTCTTTATTTTTATGTAGATTATTATAATATAAATTTTAATTACTAATAAAGGAGGCCTATTTTGTTATTTTTTAACTTTGAATTAAATAAAGATGAACCAGTATATATGCAAATTAAAAACTACATAGAAGATTTAATAACAAAAGGATTACTTCCTATAAATAGTAAACTGCCTTCAACTAGAGAACTATGCTCTATTTTAAATGTAAGTAGAAATAGTGTTTTAAGTGCTTATGAAGAGTTAAAAACAGAAGGACTTGTATACTCTATTAAAGGTCAAGGTACTTTTGTAAAAGAACAATCTTCTATAGCCACATCTAGTTGGAATGTAAATTGGTCTTTATATGAAAATGAATATACTAAAAATTTAAACAAAATGGATTCTTCCAAAAATGAAATCAAGTGGAAATCGGATTTGATTTCATTTAAAAGCATCTCCCCTGCTGGAGATCAATTTGATATGGAAGAATTAAAGCGAGCTTTTTTAAATAGATTTAATTTAGAAGGTCATAAATTATTAAACTATGGATATGCTCAGGGATATAAACCATTAATTGAATTTTTAATCCAATATATGAATAAAAAAAATGTAGACTCTACAAATAAAGATATACTAATTACTAATGGATTTACTGAAGCTTTAAATATAATAATATCTTCACTTACTGAGCCTGGAGATTATATCTTATGTGAAAATCCAACACATAATGTATCTTTAAAAATATTTAAATCATACAACTTAAATATTCTACCTATGGATTTAAATAAAAATAGTCTAGACTTTGAAAGTATAGATGCAACACTTAAAAAATACAAAGGTAAGATTAAGTTTGTATATATTACACCATCATACAATAATCCAACTGGAATTGTTTTGTCACCAAACGATAGATTCAGATTCTACAATTTAATGAAGGAAAACAATATACCAATAATTGAAGATGGATTTAATGAGGAACTCCTATACTCTAGTTCTCATATTTTCCCGATTTGTTCACTAGATAATAAAAATAACGGAGTAATATATATTGGAAGCTTTTCAAAGATTTTATTCCCAGGTATGAGAATTGGATGGATATTTGGAGATAAAAACTTAATAGATAGGCTAGTCAGCGTAAAAAGAAGTATCAATATGCATGTATCATTTTTAGATCAAGGCATTTTATATGATTATCTAAAAAACAGCAACTTCGATAAATATCTAAAGAAAATAAGAAAATACTACGGAGATAAATTTAACTTTGCTTTAGAATGTGCTCAAAAATATATCGATTATGAATATGTGTTAGGTGATGGAGGGCTTCATCTATTTCTCAAACTAAAAGATATAGATACAAGATATTTACTTGAAAAATGTCATGAAAAAGGCGTTATATTTATGCCTGGCGATGTATTTTTTATAGATGAGAATCAAAATAACTTTATGCGACTAGGCTTTTCTAGATTAGAAAAACATGAAATTGAAAAAGGAATAAAGATAATCGGACAAACTATAGATGAAATTAAACAAACTAAATAAATTAAAAAGGAGTGAATAAATAAATTTTTTATTCACTCCTTTTAGTTTTATACTCCATAATAAATTATGTTCATTTAAAAATTATTGATAAGTAAAATTTCCTATTATTTACTTAAAAACTCCACAACTTCTTCTAAGTGCATTCCTCTAGATGCTTTAACTAATATAACATCTCCTTTTTGAAGAATATTTTCAAAGTTTTTTATAGCCTCTTCTTTTGTTTTAAAATAGTAAGTGTTTTCTTTATCCATACCATTTGCTACAGCTTCATCTATCATAAATCTAGAATCATCACCAACAGCTATAAGTACATCTGCATTTTGACTAGCACATTTTCCAACTTCTCTATGTCCCTCTTCTGCAAATGAACCCATTTCAAACATATCTCCTAATACAGCAACTTTTCTATTTTCATATCTATTTAATACTTTTAAAGCTGCTCTCATAGAATCAACGCTTGCATTATAAACTGAATCTATAACTGTATAGTTGTCGTTTTTTATAACGTCCATTCTAGATTTAGTTATTTCTAAACTTCCAAGACCTTGTCTTATTTGATCTAAACTTATTCCTAGAGTTTGACCAACAAGTATAGCAGCCATAGCATTGTATATATTGTGTTCTCCAACTGTTGGTATATAGAATTTTTCTATATTTTCATCTATCATAACATTGAAAGTTGTATCGCTATCATTCATCTCGAAATCTACACAGTATATTGTGTTGTCTTTTTCGAATCCGAAAGTTTTTAAGTTGTAATTTAATTCTTTTCCTTTTAATGTTGCTAACATATCGTCATCACCATTTACTATTAATGTACAACTTTCGTCAAAGTTTGTAGTGATTTCCATCTTAGCTTTGAATATACCTTCTCTAGATCCAAGTCTTTCAACATGAGAAAGTCCTATATTTGATATAACTCCTATCTTAGGATTGACTATATTAACTAAATATTCAATTTCATTAAATCCACTCATACCCATTTCGATTACAGCACATTCATAGCTTTTATCTAAATTAGCAAGTGTTAGTGGAACACCAAATTGATTATTTAAATTTCCTGTATTTTTAAGAGTTTTATATTTGCTAGATACTGCAGCATAAACCATATCTCTTGTAGATGTTTTACCGACACTACCTGTAACTCCTATATAAGGTATATCGAATTTATTTTTATAATATCTTGATATATCACCCAGTGCGAATTCAGTATTTTCTACTTCAATTATATTTAAATCATCGCCTATTATTTCTAAATCATTACTTTCATTTTTTATTATTGTTTTACATCCGTTTTCTATAGCTGAGTTTATAAACTTATGTCCGTCTAAAGACTCTCCTATTATTGCGAAAAATACATTATTTTTTTTTGCAAGTCTACTATCTATAACTAACTCATTTATAACTTCAACTTCTTTGCTTTTGCTCACTAAATGGCCTTTGCTGGCATTTACTAATTCTTCTATAGATAAATAATCCATATTTGCACCTCTCTAATACTTTAAATTCTCTAAGAAATTATACCATATATCTTAGTAATATTATAAGGTTTTCATAATTTTATAATATTAATTTAAAGCAAGTCATATAAATGAACTTATTATTTGGCTTAAAATATATTTAAACAATGCTTGTTTCAAACTTTGTATATCTAATTATTTTTTACTAATTCTCTTAATTTTATAAAGTCATTTTTATAAAGTATATCTAAAGATTCTCTAAGCTCATCTACATCTATTATTTCAAGTGATATAGTTATATCTCTATCTTTTACTTTATTTAATATTTCTATTATATCAAGATTTCCTTTATTTATTGATAAATGTGAATCATTATCCCCGCTATTATTGTGTATATGCATATGTTTCATATACTTACCTAAAGAATCCATCCATCCTCTAACACTTGTTTTTGAAAATACATTTACATGACCCACATCTAAGCATACAGATGTTTTTTCATCATAAATCTCATGCATAAGTTCATTTATTATAAAACTCTCATCTTCATGCACATTTTCAATATGTATTTTTATTTTGTCATTCTTTTTATCTTTTAAAAAGTTTTTCCAATAATTTGGTGTACGTTGCATCCACTCTTCATAGCTATATGTCTTAGGATAGTAACCATTATGATAAACCACATAATTTGCATTCATTTTTTTTGCTACATCATATGCCTGCTGCATCCTATAATTAGAAACTTGAACTATTAAATTATCACGACTTCCTACACACAAGTCTGCATATGGTCCATGTATTCCTATTTCTATTTTATTGTATAAATCCCCCAATTCTTCTTTATAACTTTCTATAAACTCATCTTGCTTATCTAGACAATAAGGACTAGAAAATAAAACTATTTCTAAACCTACTTGATACTTTTCTAATAAATCTATAATATTTTCTGTTTCTGTTAATTGAGATATATAAACTTTCACGTTATATTCCTTCCCCTCTTTGATTTTAGAGTATGTAATTTTACTTTAAAGTAAATTAAATAAATATTCTACATAATATTTTATTTTTATTATTAATATTATTAGTCTAATACACATTTATGAGTTATAATATAATGTATATTTTAATCAAAATAAATATTTATTAATTAAATTTTATACTTTGATGATAATCTTTACAATAATAATCGTCAAAGTATTTAATAACTATTAGTTATATCTAAATTACTAATAATTATTAAATTGAAATTTTATATAAAGGTGAGATACATGAATTTAATAACATTAGAAAACATTAGCAAAAGTTATTCTGAAAAAAAATTACTTGAGAATATTTCTTTAGGCATAAATGATAAAGAAAAGATCGGTTTAATCGGTGTAAATGGAACTGGTAAGTCTACTCTACTTAAAATAATTGCTGGAGCAGAAATACCTGATGATGGTACTATTACAAAAGCCAATAAAGTAAGAATCGAATATCTTCCTCAAAATCCTTATTATGATGAAGAGGCTACAGTTTTAGAGCAAGTTTTCAAAGGTACTTGTGAAGAAATGAAAATTATAGGGGATTATCAAGATATTTTAGATAAAATAAATAAATCCTATGATGAAAAGTTAAACGAAAAACTTTTAAAATTACAAGAAAAAATGGATGCTTTAAATCTTTGGGATTTAGAAAGCAGTGCCAAAACTGTTCTAACTAAGCTTGGAATAAAAGATTTCAATCAAAAGGTTAAAGAACTTTCAGGTGGGCAAAGAAAAAGAGTTTCTCTTGCTTCTGCACTTATTACACCTTGTGAGTTGCTTATTTTAGACGAACCTACAAACCACCTAGACAATGATACTATAGATTGGCTAGAAACTTACTTAAACTCTTTTAAAGGCTCTATTTTAATGATTACACATGATAGATATTTCTTAGATCGTGTAACTAATAGAATATTAGAACTAGATAAAGGAGTTTTATATAGTTATGAAGGAAATTACTCTGTATTTTTAGAGAAAAAAATGAATAGACTTCAACTTGCTGAGTCTATGGAAGCAAAACGTCAAAACTTACTTAGAAAAGAGCTTGCTTGGGTAAGACGTGGTGCAAAGGCTAGAACTACAAAACAAAAGGCAAGACTTCAAAGATTTGATGAATTATCAAATAAAAATGACTACACTCCAGAAGATAAATTAGAAATATCAGTAGGAAGTAGCAGACTTGGTAAAAAGATAATAGAAATAGAAAACTTAAGTAAATCTTTTGATGGAAAAACTTTCATTGACAACTTAGATTATACTTTAGCTCGTACAGATAGAATCGGTATTGTAGGTAGAAATGGTCTTGGCAAATCTACTTTAATAAGACTTTTAAATGGTGAAATTAAACCAGATAGCGGTACAATCTCTATTGGCGAAACTGTAAAAATAGGCTGCTTTAACCAAGATACTTCTAAAATGCATCCTGATATGAGAGCTATCGATTATATAAAAGAAGAAAGTGATTATATAACTACTGCTGATGGACATAAGATTACTGCATCACAAATGTGTGAAAAATTCTTATTTAATGGAACTCTGCAATATACTCATATTAGAAATTTATCTGGTGGAGAAAGAAGAAGACTTCAACTGCTTAGAGTTCTTATGATGGCTCCTAATGTGCTTTTACTTGATGAGCCAACTAATGACTTAGATATCGATACTTTAAGTCGTCTAGAAGATTACTTAGATGAATTTAACGGTGTTCTTATATGTGTTTCACATGATAGATATTTCTTAGATAGAGTTTGCAATAAAATATTTGCATACGAAGGTCGTGGAAGAATAAACATATACACAGGAAATTATAGTGATTACTTAAATTTCAGAGAACAAGAAAACATAGAATTTGAGGAGTTTGAAGAAAATATTAAAGAAGAAAAACCTAAAGCTCCTAAAAAAGAAAAGCCTAAGGCTAAAAACAAACCAAAATTCTCTTATAATGAACAAAGAGAATTCGACACTATAGATGAAGATATAGAAAAATTAGAAGAAAAAATAGCTAGTTTAGAAGAAGATACATCTAAATTTGCAACTGATTTTACAAAACTACAAGAAATAATGGATGAAAAAACCAAACTAGAAAATGAATTACAAATAAAATACGAGCGCTGGGAATATTTAAACAACCTAGCAGAAGAAATATCTAATTGGAGTAATAATTAAAAACTTCAAGATTGATTATAACTTGGGCAATATGCCACATAATAAATAACTAGTGCGGTTTTTGAGGAGGAATAATATGAATATATATGCTCATAGAGGTAATAGTGGTTTCTTCCCAGAAAACACTATGTATGCTTTTAAAAAGTCTATTGACTTAGATATTTGTGGCATCGAACTTGATGTTCAAAAAACTAAAGATGGAGTGCTTGTTGTGCACCATGATGAAACTTTAGGTAGAATATTTGATGGTAAAGGTTCTATAAAAAAATTAACTTTTGATGAGCTAAGAGATGTAAATTTAAAAAATGATGAATTAATAAATAGAGACGATTGTAAAATACCTACTCTTGAAGAAGTTTTAGAACTTATTAAACCTACAGATTTAAACTTAAATATAGAAATAAAAAATAACAAAGTTAGATATAAAGGAATTGAAGAAGATATAATTAAATTAGTTAAAAAATACAAGATGGAAAAAAGAGTTATAATATCTTCTTTTAATTATAGAAGCTTAAAAAGAATTTACAAATTAGATTCAAAAATTAAAACTGCATATTTAGTTGGACCTTTTACTTTTAAATATAGAAACTTAAAAAAAGTCTTAAAAATATGTAAAGAGTGTAACTGTACTTATATACATCCATCTTGTGATGTTGTAAATAAAGAGTTAGTAAGCGAAGCACACAAAAAAGGACTTTTAGTTCAAGTTCACACGGTAAACTCTATCACTATAATGAGAAAACTTATAAAATTAAAAGTTGATGGTGTGTTTACTGATTATCCAAAAATAATTAACACTATAGTAAACAAAGAACTTTAAATTTTATATAAACCTCAATAAATGTTATATTATATTGTTAATATACTAAATTGTTCATAGCTATTGACATATTTAATATAAAATTATACAATTTTATTAAATTATCGTGGAGGTTACAAATGGAAAATATACTTAAAGAATTTGAAGTTTTACAAAAAAACTTAGACAATTTACCAACAGAAAATTTAGCTAACTACGACTTAAGTAAAACTGCTTTATTTATTGTAGATATTAATAATGGATTTGCCAAAGAAGGAGCTCTATATTCTGATAGGATAAAATCTCTTATAAATCCTATTTATGAATTTGTCAAACCATTAGAAGACAAGTTGAAGAAGATTATAGCCTTTACTGATACTCACGAACAAGACTCCGTAGAATTATTAAGCTATCCTGTTCACTGTTTAGCTAATAGCGATGAGTGTAAGGTGGTCGATGAGCTTTTAGATATAAAAAACCTTGAAATTATACCTAAAAATTCTACAAATGGATTCTTTGCTATGGATATTAATATATTAGACGATATAGATAATGTAGTGGTTGTTGGTGACTGCACAGATATATGTATATATCAATTTGTAGTTACATTAAAGGCTTATTTTAATGAAAAAAATATAAATAAAAACATAGTAGTTCCTATGAATTTGGTAGATACATATGATATACCATTTGTTCATCCAGGAGACCTTTTGAATGTAGTATTTTTAAATAGTATGGTTCAAAATGGAGTTAAGCTAATTAAAAATTTTTCATTATAAATAACTAAAACACACACTTCAAAAGAGATACAAAATTTAATGTTTTGTATCTCTTTTTTATATAAATTTATATAAAAAAAGACGGACTTATTTAAGCTCGCCTTTTCTTTTTATATGAAATTATATTTATTTTAATAATCGTACTCCTTGCAATTTTCACAGATCGTAACTTTCATTTTCTTTCCTATCATATTTTTATAATCTAATAAAAATTCGTTTAATTGTGAGTCTACTAAATTTATAGCACCTTCACTCATAAGCGTAACTCTTTCTTTATTGATTATTATTTTAAGGTCATTTACATCATTTTTCAACTTACTTATAATGTAGCTATCGTATTCAAGTCTTGATGCAAATTTATTGTAGAAATCTGAATTTTTTACTATAGTTTCTTGTATATTATCAACTGGCACAAATTCTACTTTTGGCTCTTCCTTTTTAGGTTGGTTGTTGTTAAAGTTTATGTTGTTATTTCTTATATCATTTATATTCATAGATGATATACTACTTAAATCATTTGGATTTATTCCCATACTTTTAAGTTGTCTTTCTATTTCTGCTTCATCTACCCCATATCTCTCTAGCAATTTCTTTTGCATATTCATAAACTTTTCATTTGATATATTATTTTCTCTCATATAATCATATATTTTTGAAGTAAATTGAGCCATTGTCATACTTCCATCAGCAACTGAAAAATAAAGATTATACATATAATTCTCAAATTTGTCTATGTCAGTTTCTTTTACTTTATTTTTTAATTCATTAAAATCTATTATTCTATCATCTGACATCCTAATCCCTCCTGTCCATATCAGACTTTCTATGTATTGAAGAAAATCATTATTTTAAGATTATACCATAGTTTTTTGAATTAATTATTGATTATTTGTTATATTTTTTCATTTAAACAATATTATATACTAGTAGATTAGGAGGTGCACTTTGTCATTTAGACTTTTATTAGTTTTTATTATTTTGATGTTTTTGATGACACCTTGATAATCATAAAATATAATTTTATTTAAATTTTTTTATTATATAATAAAAAGAGGTATGAGAAAATAAAGTGTTTATATACTATTTTACTCATACCTCCTGTTTTTTTATTCTAAAATTTATAAATTTTATTTATTAAAACTTATTAAAACATCATTTTTTCTATTTGTTTTGTCATTTCTACTGCATCGTCGAAAAATGATTTTACATCTACGACTGTCTCACTTACATTTGCAAACTCTGCAGCAAATGTAACTACATGACTTTGTATAACTTCACCCACATCTGAAACACAAGCGTCGTAATTTTTGTTTTTTACTCTATCTATAAAGTCTACAAATAGTTTTTCATCTGTATCTTCTTGCTCTATCTTTATTACTTCTTCATTATTAGTTAAAAACTTTTTAATTTTTATTTCTTTTTCTTTAAATGAAGCCTCTACTTCGCCTTCTTTAAAGAAAAGTCTTATTTTTTTATCGCTTTCCTTTGTAAATGCATTTATATTGAAATTAGCAGTTACTTTATTGTCAAATTTAAATATACTAGTTAAATTATCACATACATCGTTGTCGCAGTAAAATACACATTTACCATAAGGTCCTTCTTTTAATATAGCTTCTAAGTTTTCTTTTGTAGGTTTTATATGTATTGAATTATTTATAAATTTATCTTCTTGTAGATACATTTTCTTAGCCGAGAATGGACATAACTCTTCTTCTCCACATCTAAAACAATTTTCACTCATTCTTGTGTTGAAGTTTTCCCAATTAAACACTCTTAAATCAGAAAAACACGATACCTTTTGACAGTTTCCTCCGCTTAAACTTATCATCATATCTATATCTTGACAGCTATTTGTAAGCATTATTGTCGCAGTATCGCTAGTTATTCTCCAGTTTCCTCTAACATAATTATGGACAAAGTTTTGATATCCTATATCAACATTATATGAAATATTTATTAAGTTACCCAACTCTTTATTATCTACTATTTCTTTTAGTTTTTTATAAAAATTAGAGTATCTATTATTATAAGCAACCATAAATAATCTATCTTTATTTTTTTGACTGTATTCTTTTAAATGAACAAGCCCATCTAAACTATTTGCAACTGGTGTTTCAACTAAAACATCATATCCTTTAACTAAGGCTACTTGTGCTGTGTCGTAATGTAAAAGATCATAATGTGATATTATAACAGCATCTGCTAATTTATCATGTGCTACAAAATCATTCAAATTATCAAATACCATATCTTCAGATACCGGATATTTTTCTAAAAATAAATCTCTTCTTCCTTTTTTATTTTCTACAAAAGCAACTATTTCACATTTATCTTTGTATTTTTCTATTAAAGGTGCATATGTATATGCACCTCTAAGACCTGTCCCTATAATAGCTATTTTTACTTTTTCCATACTAAATTCCCCTTTTCTTAAAATGCTAATTTATTCCGTATGGTTTAATTATAGTATATTTATACAAGTTATAGGGGACTTTATTTTTCTTGAATTTGTTTTAGTGATTTATCTTTACTTTCAATTTTGTCTAGTCTTTTATTATATAAAAACATATCAAATGCAGCGGCAAATACTATTAAGTAACCTACTATACTCATTGCATCTGGATGTTCTCCAAAGAATACTATACCTAAAATAGCAGAACATATTATACCACTATAGTCGTATATAGATATTTCTTTAGCTGGTGCAAATTTGTACGCAAGTGTAATACCAAATTGTCCAATACTCGCAAATATACCAGCAAGAAGTAAGTATATAACTTGTATCATTGTCATCGGTTTATACACTACTACACAAATAGGTAAAATAGCTATAAGTGAAAATGCTGAGAAGAAAAATACTATAGTATAGTAGTCTTCTTTATTTCCTAAAGCTCTGACACAAGTATATGCAAGAGCAGCGCCTATAGCACCTAATACACCTACTAAATAAGGTACAACTTCTACATTAAAGCTAGGCTTTATTATAAATAACGCTCCTATAAATGCTATACTTACCATTGTAATTTGTTTTAGGTTTATTTTTTCTTTTAAGAATAATGCACAGAATATAACAACTAAGAACGGACTTAATTTATTTAACATATTTGCATCAGATAAGACTAATCTATCTACTGCATAATAATTGCAAATGATTCCTATAGTACCGAATGTAGATCTTAGAACTAATATCTTTCTATTTTCTTTTTTACCAACTAAGCTTCCTTTATGTTTTATAATTAGATATAAAGCAATTATAGCTGCTACTAAATTTCTAAAGAATGTCTTTTGGAAACTCGGCAAATCACCTGCTAGTTTTATAAATGCCGACATAACTGCAAAACCACATGCAGAAGCGATTATACAAAGTATCCCTTTTATTCTGTCTGATTTTATTGTTTTTTCCATGTTTTAAGCGAAAATTTAAGTTTAAATTTTCGCAAATGTCACCTCCTCATAATCTATATTTAAGTATCATTAATAATACTATCATAAGTTATTATTGTATCTTTTATTTTTTAATCCGTCAAATAATAAATAAATTTACGATTTTCATATATATTTATTATAAATATATACTATAAATAAATACAATTTAGATTATGGAAAAAATAATTTAATTTTTTTATTTTTTATATTGCATATTGACACAATAGTTATAAAATAGTAATAAAGGTTATTTAAAATCACTATTAAAGGAGGTGGTAAGATGCAAGATAATTATACTATGCCTATTTATCAAAAAATAGCGTTAGACTTAGCTAATAAAATTTATACAGGCAGTATAGTCGAAGGAAGTACATTATACGGTCGTTCTGTCTTAGCTGGGAAATACAACGTTTCTCCAGAAACTATCAGACGTGCAATCAAGCTTCTAGAAGATATTAAAATTGTTGAAAGCGTTAAAGGAAAAGGTGTTATCGTCTTATCTTCAAAAAATGCTCTATCATTTATAAAAAAATATCAAGACATAACTAATATTTCATCTTACAAAAGTAGTTTATATAAATTACTTGGGGAAAAATCTAAATTAGAGAATGAAATCGTCGAGACATTAAACAAGATAATCGATTATTCAAACAGACTAGAAATTATAAATCCATTAGTTCCAGTACAATTTACTATTGAAGAAAATTGTAAATACATAGGTAAAACTGCAGGTGAAACTAAGTTCTGGCAAAATACAGGTGCAACAATTGTTGCTGTAAAAAGAGGTGAAGAACTTATAATATCTCCTGGTCCATATATAGAATTCTTAGCTGGTGACTTACTTTTAGTAGTTGGAGATAAACATATTTATAACTCTGTACCAGCATTTTTATACGATAATAAATAAAAAATCGTTACTTAAGTCTTTTAACTTAGGTAACGACTTTTTATTTTTGAAATGTCTATGCTCTAATTTATACATATATTTACACCTCCTTACTTTATTTACAGAGCCTTTCTAGAATATTATTTTTAGAATTATTGTTAATGGTCTCAAAAAATCACCTCC
>CAMEPL010000045.1 GCA_945931665.1 uncultured Clostridium sp.
TCTTCAATCTCATTTTGCTCTTCTTCTACTTCAGAATCATTACTCTCTTGTAAATCATCTTGCACTTCTTCTACTGATTCATCTTGTATTTCTTCTTTTTTCTTTTTCCCAAAACCAAAAAGTTTTTTAAACATAATGTTTCCTCCATTTTATACTATATCTGTCATTTTATGTGCTTCATGAAGGTCTAAGCTAATTACTTTTGATATAGCTTTTTGCTCCATTGTAACTCCATAAATATAGTCAGCCGCTTCCATTGTACCTCTTCTATGTGTTACTGCTATAAACTGAGTATCTTCTGATAGTTCCTTTAAATACTCTCCAAATCTGAATATATTAGCATCATCTAATGGTGCCTCAATTTCATCTAAGATACAAAACGGAGTTGGTTTAGCTAATATTATCGCAAATAATATACTTATAGCTGTTAGAGCCTTTTCTCCCCCTGACAGTAGATTTAGATTTTTCATCTTCTTACCTGGTGGTTTAGCAGTGATTTGAATATCACTTTCAAGTATATTATCTTCATCTAATATAGTAAGCTCGCCTTCTCCTCCTCCAAATAATCTTTTATATACATATTTGAAGTTCTCATTGACTTTAATAAATTGTTCTTTAAATTGGACTTTCATATTTACTTCCAATTCATCTATGATTTTTTCTATTGCATTTATAGATTCTTCTAAATCTGTTTTTTGCTCACTATAAAAATCATATCTCTCTTTAGTCTCTTTATATTCATTTATTGAATCTATATTTATATTTCCAAGACTTGCTATCTCTCTTTTTATAGATTCAAGTATTTTTTTGTTTATTTCAATAGAATCATCTCTAAATTCTAGTGCTTTTACATAGCTTAAATCATAATCTTCAAATAATCTAGTTGTATAACTTTCTTTATTTGCACATAATCTCTCTATTTTAGATTCGATTTTAAATTCACTTTGTCTAAGTTCCATGCTCTCTCTTTCAAATGCTTTTAATTTTTTATTTAAATCATTTACATTTTCTTTAAATTTGTTTTTAGCTTGTTGAGCATTGTCCATTTCTTTATTTTTCTTTAAAAGTTCTTTATTTAAGTTTTCACTCTCTCTTTTTTGAATTTTAGCTTCATTGCTTAAATTCTTTATATCATTTTGTAAGCTTTCTATAGAATTTTTGTTTTCAATGATTTTTTTATCAGTGTTATTTATCTCTTCTTTAATTCTATTTATTTCTGAGTCTGTAGACTTAAATATTTCACTTTTTTGAACAAAATCTAATTTTAAACTTTCAATATGCTTTTTATCTTTATCAAAATCTTCATTTTGAGATTCTTGCATTTTGCTAAGTTCTTCAATTTGCTTTTTATTTTCAATTTCTTTTAATTCTATTTGTTTTATATTTTGTTCTATATTTTCTATTTTATTAGATGTATAGTCTAAATTTGAATTTAGACCACTTTTTTCTTTTCTAAGCTTATCAATATTTTGATTTAAAGCATCTATTTCATATTGTATTGATTTTAACTTAGTATTTTGTTTTATTATTTCTTTTTCTAAATTATTTATCTCAATCTCATATTTTTCTATTTCTTTTCTAGAGTTTGAAATTGATTCAATAATTATTTGTTTATTTTCTAGATATTTCTCATTTTCTATTTTTATATTTTGTAGCTTTTCTTCAAAATCATTTATAAGTCTTTTTCTAGATAATATATTTGTAGTAGTTTTTAAGCTTCCCCCTGTTAGAGATCCACCTGGATTTAAAATATCTCCATCTAAAGTTACTACTTTAAATCTATGATTAGTTTCATTTGCAAACTTAATTGCATTATCTATATTATCAATTACTATAGTTCTGCCTAATATATTTTCAATTATGTCTCTATATTTTTCATCAAACGAAACTAAATCACTTGCTACTTTTATATATTTTGTCTTTGAATTTATAGTATTTTCATCTATTCTCTTAGATTTTATAACATTCATAGGAAGAAAAGTTACTCTACCCATATTATTTTTCTTCAGATAATTTATAGCATTTTTCGCTGCATATTGATCTGTAGTTATAATATTTTGCATATAAGCCCCTAAAGCAGCCTCTATAGCTTTTTCATACTCTTCTTTAGTAGTTATAACTTGTCCTAATGCTCCACATATACCAGATAGATTTTTATTTTTTAATACTTCTTTTACACCTCTGTTAAATCCTTCATTGTGCTTTTCCATATCTTTGTATATTTGAAGTTTAGAAGAGTATTCTTTTTGAGAGTAGTTGTTATTTTGTATCTTCAAATCGATATCTTTATTTTTAGCTTTATAATTTTCTAAATCATTTTTTAAATTGTTCAAAGCTAAAGTTGTATTTTTTAAATCAACTCTAATCTCACTTATTTTTTCTTCTTTTTCTTTATAAATAGATTGCTTTTCTTCTAATGAAGTATTTATATCTGAGATACTATTTTCTATAGCTTCATTTCTAGAATTTATATTTTCAATATTTGCACCTAACATAGATAAACTATTACTTAAATCTCTTTTTTCATTTAAGTAAGTTATTATATTATCTTTTAAGTTTTCTAGGTTTTTAGTCAAATTATTTAATTTTTCTTCCTTTTGACTAGTCTTTTGCTCTATTTCAAGAATCTCTTTTTCTAATATAGAGATAGACTCTTTATCTAATTCTCTTTTACTTTGTAAAGTTGATAATTTTTCATTATCTTCTTTTAACTTAATTTCAAAATCATCTAGAGTTTTTCTATTATTTTCTATATTAGCTTTTGAGTTATTTATTCTTTCATTTATAAGAGATATGTGAGAATCATTTTGATTTATTACATCTTTTATAGAATCTATGTATTGGCTAAGTTTAGATATGTTTTCTTCTAACTTTTCTATCTCTTCGTTAGCTAACTCTACATTTTTGTCCATCTTTTCTCTTAATTGTTCTTTTTCATTTAACTCTTTAGCAAGTATTGTCTTTTGCTTTGTTATTTCAGATAACTCTTGATCTATTTTTTTTATCTCTCTAATATAGTTATTTACTTCTAATTTTTTTAGATTTTCTCTAAGCTCTAAATACTTAAGTGCCTTTTTTTGCTGAGTGAAAAGAGGTTTTATCCTATTTTCAATTTCTATATATACATCTTCTATTCTCTCTAAATTCTCTTTAGTATTTTTTAGATTTTTTTCAGCTTCAATTTTTTTATATCTATATTTTGATATACCACATGCTTCATCGAATACTTTTCTTCTATTAGCTGGGTTATTACTTAAGATTTCATCTACTTTTCCCTGCTCTATAATAGAATATCCATCTTTACCTATTCCTGTATCTAGTAGTAATTCCTTTATATCTTTTAATCTACAAGCTTTGTCATTTAAAAAGAATCCACTTTCTCCATTTCTATAGGCCCTTCTCTTTATAGTAACTTCACTAAAATCTATATTTAACTTTTGGTCACTATTATCTATAGTTAGAGCTACTTCACAGTAGTTCATAGGTTTTTTATCTACTGTTCCAGCAAATATAACATCTTCTAACTTGTCTCCTCTAAGGCTTTTTATACTTTGCTCACCTAAAACCCATCTAACTGCATCAGATATATTACTTTTTCCACTACCATTCGGTCCTACGATTGCTGTTATTCCTTCATTAAAATTTATTTCTGTCTTTGTTGGAAAGGATTTAAATCCCTTTAATTCTAATCTCTTTAAATGCACTTTTTCATCTCCCTTCAAAACTAAAGGTTATATATATCTAATAATTTAGTGTAAACTTGATTCATATTTACACTAAACTCACCTTTTGATGATGATATTACTAACTCATCTGTTGGCAAGTCTGTAGGTAATGTTTTAAGTTTTATATTGTGTTTTTCTTTCATATATATTTTATTTGATTTTTTATTTCCTACTATTTTAGAAATATTTTTATTATTTGTATTTACTATAACTTCTCCTTCTATATTATTTTCTTTTACTATATAGTCTAAATAGTCTTTTATCATTTCAGCTTCTACTAACTCTCTAAAAGCAGGATGATATGGACCTGCCACAACACCTTTTCCAAGTTGTATATCATCAGTAGCTTGAAGACCCACTCGGATTACATTTATATTATTAATATAGAATAAAACTAATAATTTTTTAACTATATTCACACATTCTTCTAAAGAAAATGGTGTATATTCTCCTCTTTCTAAAAGAGTTTCAAGACCAGTATCTTTAACTACTAATGTAGGATATATCCTTACACAATCTGGTTGTAGTTTTATAAACTTTCTAGCAGTCTCTAGACATTTTTCCTCTGTATCAGAAGGAAGACCTACCATCATCTGTAAACCTAATTTTATATCATGTTTTTTTATTAATTGTGAACTTTCTATTACTGATTCTATATCATGTCCTCTTACACTATCTATAAGTACTTTAGCATCCATAGATTGAACACCTAACTCAATAATGCTAGTATCGTATTTTTTAAGTCTTTCTAAAATAGAGTCGCTTATGCAGTCAGGTCTTGTAGACATTCTTATTTCATGTACTAATCCTTTATCTACATATTCTTTAGCAACTGCTAATAATTCATTTTGACTTTCTTCTTCGATTGCAGTAAAACTGCCTCCGAAAAATGCTATTTCTACATTTGTATCTTTATCTATAGTTTCTAAACACTCTTCTATTATATTTCTAGCATCTTGTGCTGTAACTTCTGTACTTACACCTGTTATTTTCTTTTGATTGCAGAAAATACAATCATGAGGGCATCCTCTATGTGGAACAAATATAGGTATGATTCTTTTTTTCATTTAAATATACCACCTTACATTTTTTTGTCTAATGCGCATTTTGCAGCAACTTGTTCTGCATCTTTTTTGCTCTTACCTTCACCTACACCTAGTACAGTGTCATTTATACCAACTTCCATAACAAATCGTTTATTGTGATCTGGACCTTTTTCTTCGATTAATTTATACCAGATATTATTTTCACCATTGCTTTGAAGTACTTCTTGAAGACAAGTTTTATAATCTCTAAATATCTTTCCTTTTATAGAGTCATTTATTATTTTATCCATATAATTTAATATGAACTCTCTTGCTTTTTCTAAGCCACCGTCTAAATAAATTGCAGCTATAACTGCTTCTAGAGCATCTGCAAGTATTGAGATTCTTTCTCTACCACCTGTAGCTTCTTCTCCTTTTCCTAAAAGCATATATTTTCCTAAATGTATGTCTTTAGAAACTTCACTTAAAGATTCTTCACAAACTATATTAGCTCTTATTTTTGTAAGCTCTCCTTCAGGTAGTTTTGTTTCTTTTTTAAATAAGTAATCACTTATTACTATACTTAATACAGAGTCTCCTAAAAACTCTAGTCTTTCATTAAATGCATAGTTTTTATTTTCATTTGAATAAGAACTATGTGTTAAAGCTTCTAATATATATTCTTTATTTTTAAATTCATAATTTATATTTTCTTCAAATAACGCTATGTTATTTAATATTTTTCTGTTTATTTTCATTAAACATCCTCCAAATTAATTATTTTGTTAGATAAATCCCAATAATTAAAACATATTTACTTTAAAAAACCTATGAAGATTTAAACTTCATAGGCGCTTTTTAAACCAAACATTCATTGTTAAAAATTACAATTGTTATTCATTATCCTCGTCTTGTGCTTCGACTCCACAACCACAACATCCACTCTCATCATCACAGCAGTCACCACATTCATCATCTTCAGATGATAATATAACAGCGTGACAGCTTGGACAAACAACGTCTACTGAGTCGTCAAATAACAATTCTTCATCGATTTCCACGATTTCAGAGCAATTTGGACATTCCATTTCTATAAAGCTTAATTCTTCATCGTCCTCTTCTTCATCATATTCATCGTCATAATCATCATCGTAGTCTTCATCTTCATCGTAAAGCCATTCTTCTAAATCTTCTACATCTTGTTGTAACTCTTCTACTTCGTATTGTAATTCTTCTACTTGATCTTCTAAGTCTACTACTGAATATTCTAATTCTTCTACTGTGTCAGCAAAACTTCCTAATATCTCTACGATTTTACAAATCATTTTGCCTTCTTTACTTTTATCATCGATATCTAATCCTTCAGCTAAACCTTTTAAATATGCAACTTCTTCACCTAGTTTTTTCATGATAAACCTCTCCTTTTGCATTTTTTATATCTTGTAGAAAATCATTATTTTAAAATTTTTTAAAGTAGATTTTCATAAGATAGATTTTTAACACGTTACCAAAAATCTTATGTATTATAATTTCTAAGGAATGTAATTTAATTCCTCTAAAAAAATTTTATTTTATACTTATAATAAATAAATTATGTTTTTACTTACTATAAGTATCATATATCTTTAGTATGTGTTATAAAAAAGCTCATATACCATTAATATTGGATATATAAGCTTTTTTTATGCTAAAATATTAAACTCTTGATAAATATTCTCCAGTTCTAGTATCTATTTTTATTATATCTCCTTCATTTATGAATAAAGGTACTTGAACTACTGCTCCAGTTTCTACTGTAGCTGATTTAGTAACGTTACTTGCTGTATCACCTTTTATTCCTGGTTCAGTTTCAGTTACTTCTAATTCTGCAAAGTTTGGCGCTTCCACTTGGAATGGTTGTCCTTGGTAGAATCTTATTGTTGCTGCTTCATTTTCTTTTAAGAATTTTATAGCATCTTCTACTTGTTCATAGTTTAGTGGTATTTGGTCGAAAGTTTCTTCGTCCATGAAGTAGTATAATTCACCATCATTGTATAAATATTGCATTTGTTTTGTTTCTATTATTGCTTTTGGGAATTTATCACTTGGGTTGAAAGCTTCTTCTCTTATAGCTCCTGTTTTTAAGTTTTTGTATTTAGTTCTTACGAAAGCTGCACCTTTACCTGGTTTAACGTGTTGGAAATCAACTACTAAACATGGTTGACCATCCTTTTCGAAAGTTACACCTTTTCTAAAATCTCCTGCTGTTACCATTGTTATTCCTCCATCTAAATAAATTTCTAATGTTTTATCAGTTTTATTATATATATGTTATTCAGATTGTCAAGCTTTTATATAAATTAACAATCCCATATATTATAATATCATAAATTATCTCGAGTAAACAAGGTTTTAACTATCTTTAGTTTATTATATTTTATTTCTATATTATAATTTTAACTTTATATATAATATTTATTCAAAATCTATAATAAAATCTTAAGTTAAAATGCCTTCAAAAATGTATTTTTTCTTAAAACTCACAAAAAATAAAAACCTTCCTAATTTATATATAATAAAGGAAGGCTTTTGTATTAATTATTTTTTATTTTGTTATAATGTTGCTAATTTACTTACTACTTCTTCTGCTATAACATGTATAGGTTTATTATCTGTATCTATTATTATATCCGCTATAGATTCATATCTATCTTTACGTTTTTCCATTAAATCTTTTATATACTCAACACTCATATTTCCATTTAATAGAGGCCTTTCATTGCTGTATTTTACTCTGTCATATATAGTTTCTGGTGATGCTGTAAGTAATACTATCTTGCCGTTTTTTTTCATTAATTCAACATTTTCATCTTTCATTGGCATTCCACCACCACAAGAGATTATTATACCTTTTCTAGTTTCTAATTCTCTTAATGCATTATTCTCACATTTTCTGAAATATTCTTCGCCTTTTCTTTGGAATATTTCATTTATTGTCATATCTTCTCTTTTTACTATAAATTCATCAGTTTCTAAGTCTTGCATTTCAAGTATATGACTTAAATATTTCGCTATAGTAGTTTTACCAGATCCCATAAATCCTATTAACATTATATTATATGGGAATAAATTTTTAGCTTGATATTTTTTTGCATTTTTCACAATATATCTAAATATATTCATTATTTCATCTTCATATTTATTATCTTTTAATTTTTTACATAGTGCTATTTCTTTTTTACCTTCATATTCTGGTTGTAGTATAGGCATGCCTTTTTCTTTTTTATATTCCATTATTTCGTCTATACAATCCATTCTTTTTGACAAAATTTTTATAATTTCATCATCATACATACTTATTTTTGCTCTTACTTTTTCTATATTATCCATATATACCCACCCTATCTAATTGTATTTTTACTAAATTATACCAATATATTAATAGATTTTCAACAAAACCTGTATTTTAAAAGCATTTTTTATAAATTTTCTTTATTTTTTAACTTTTTAATTTTTATAATTCAAAGTTATAATAAAAAGTACTAGATTTAATCTTAAAATTATTATCTAGTACTTTTTATTTATCTATTATATTTTATAAGTTTATCAACTATTTCTTCACAAATTTCATTAATTGTCTTTGCCTCTGTAGATACTATAATATCACATGCATTTAAGTATTTAGCTTCTCTTTGTTTCATTAAATCTGATATAAACTCTACGCTCATATTTCCGTTTAAGATAGGTCTTTCATTGCTATATCTTACGCGTTCAAATATAGTCTCTGGTGATGCTGTAAGTAGTACCACTTTACCACTTTGTCTCATATATTCTACATTTATATCTCTAAGAGCCATACCTCCACCACATGAAATGATAGTATTTTTTCTTTGTTTTAAATAAATTAATGTATTAGTTTCACACTGTCTAAAATATTCTTCACCACGTATTTTAAATATATCTGAAATTAGCATACCTTCTTTTTTTACTATATATGAATCTGTTTCTATTTCTTCCATAGCTAACATATGGCTTAGATAAGAAGATACTGTACTTTTTCCAACACCCATAAATCCAATTAAGAATATATTATATTCAAATAGATTTTTAGTTTGTATCTTCTTTCCGTTATATACAATATTTCTGAATACATCTAGTATTTCATCTTCAAATTTATTGCCACATATTTGATTTCTTAAACTAATTTCTTTTTGTGATTCAATTTCTTCTTGTAGTATAGGTAAACCGTGTTCTTTTTTGTAACTTATAATATCTTCAATGTAGTTCATTCTTTCTGTTAAAATCTCAATTATTTTACTATCACAATCACTAATTTTTTGTCTAATACTTTCGATATTTTCCATTCTATTTCCCCTTTAAATTAGTTTTGATTTTATTGTAAGTTTAATTCGAACTTTAATCCAATTAATTTATTTTTTTGATTTTATATATTTTTTTGTTGTTCTAAGAATATATTCAATATATTTTCTGTATCTTCTAAAGTAGGGCAAATACCGGTCCATATACTAAAAGAATGAACACCTTGATTTATAAGCATTTGTATTCCATATGCTATTTTTAAATTGTATTTAAGACCCCATTTTATAAGAGCAGTCTCATGTGGTTTATACACAGCGTCTGCTACTATCATATTTTTAGGTGGAACCAAAGATGTATCAATTGGTGATTCATCAGTTCCCATTCCTATTGGTGTTGTATTTATAAGTATGTCTGCATTATCTATATCTTCTTGGGTTATAGTTTTAGATGCTGCCACTGCCTTAGTATCAAAATTTTCATTTATTGTATCTACTATTACTTGTGCTTTTTCAATACTTCTATTTACTATTTCTATTGACTTGGCATTTTCTATTGCTAGTTGTATAGCAATACTTCTACAAGCCCCTCCTGCTCCTATTATAAGTACTCTTTTGCCTTCAATAGTCTCACTACTAGCATCTTTTATAGATTTAGTAAGCCCTGCTCCATCTGTATTATATCCATATAGTTTTCCATCTACATTCTTGATAGTGTTTACTGCTTTAACTAATTTAGCTTTTTCATCTATATAGTCTAAATATTTCATAACTTCTATTTTATGTGGTATTGTTACATTAGTTCCCATTATACCTAGATGTCTTATTCCTTCTATACCTTCTTTAATATGTTTAGGATCTACATCATAACTTACATAAACTGCATCTATATTGTATTTTTCAAATAAATAATTATGTATCTTTGGTGAAAAACTTTGACTAATCGGATGGCCAATTACACTATATACTTTTGTTTTTGAACTTATACTTTTCATTTGATTATCCTCCTATAATTACGAATTACCCCTTACATCTTGTTAAAAAAAGGATGACTTACTAGTTAGTCATCCTTAAAATTATCATAAAATAAAATATAACAAAAATCCATATATTTAATATAAAAATACGGAAAATGTATTTATAGAGATTATATTATTTATAATTTAAGTTAATATAATTTCTAGTACATTATAAAAAATAATAATCATTTCTTTAGAAATTCTAAAGTTAGTACATAAATATACCTATTTATATAGTATAAATAAGTTTATATAATTTATCAATACAAATTATATAGTTTGATATATCTAGTACAATTTGTCCTGAGATTTGTTCTTTTTTGTCTTTTATTATGTATTATCATATCTCACATATAGTTTTATTGATTTTTCTACTTCAATATTATTTTTTTCTAAATTTAAAATAATGCATATTATATTAGAGTTTTCTTTTTTTATACTAATGCTTTTTACATAATCTCCTATTTCATATCCTCCACTCTCACTAGAGTTGTTTGCATATAATGTATTTATAAATAATTTTTTTGATACTTTTTTATAACTTATTTCTCTATTTTTTAAAGTTAAGTTATTTTTATTTTCATCATTTTTAAAATTTAATTTTATAGAGGAAACATTATATACTTTACCATACTCTAAATCTTGTATTACATTTCTATCTACTGTTGTTATATTAATTATATTAACACATTCTTCTACTAAAGGTCTTATCTGAGAACTTATCTCTTCTAGCTGCTGACTTAATTCAATTCTATCTTCGATATTCTTATTCGCCTTACTAGATACACTTATAATATTATATAAACACGTAACTATTATAGACATTATAAATACAGATATTATCACTTCCAACAAAATATATCCTTTTCTCTTTTTCTGCCTCATTTATATATCCCTTCTTTAATCAAAATCCTTCCACTTGTAGGTACTATCGTTATATCTGTATAATTATCTTTTTTTATTATAGTTATAGTTGTTCCTCCTTGATAAAATCCACCTTTAGTATTAAATAATATTTTACTTATTGGGCATTCTAAATCAATACCTTCAGGTAAAAATACTCTTTTTACTTGTTGCCCGTTTTCCACTAATATATATCCTTCACAATTGTTTTCTTCGGTTAAAATCATATATATTTTTTCATTACCTATTTTGTTAACTTGCCTAATATATCTAATATCAGTTGTCATTTGTTTTATAAATGAATTGACTTTATAATTTGATAAATCAAGCTTTACAAATGTTATTGTACCTATTAAGGCCAATAAGGTAAGTCCTATTATAACTTCTATAAAAGTCACATTCCTTCTCTTTTCATATTTATACCTCCTTACATTCATATATTATTACTAAATCACTAGGTTTTATATTTTGTTTATTATCTTCATTTTTTATCTCATTCTCGCTTTTTTCAGTATCTTCTTTTATTTGCTCTTGAGTGCTACTTTGTAATTCCCCTAAATTTACCTGATTATTTAATTCAACTTCTTTATTAGTTATATTATCATTACTTTCTTTTAAAGTATTATCTACATCTTCTATTTGTTCATCTAATTCTTGGTCTTGTTTTGCTTCTTGTAACTCATCAGTATCTTCTACTTGTTTTGATTGTTCAAATGGATTTTTAATCTTTACATACGCAACCACAGTTTTAATAAATTTGTTATATGATACACTACTCTCAATTTTATAATAAAGATAATCTTGAGAATTTACATTTATTCTAGTTATATTACACTTTTTAGTATCAAGTGATGTTTCTGATAGATCGTTTATTTTATTTATAAATTCTGCTGAATTATCAGATATAAAAAACAAGTTAAAGTCTTCAAAGTCATTACTTTCATCTAATGCTATTTCGACTTCTTTTAAAATATTTGAATAAATCACTTCTATTTTACTTAGACATTGCTCCCTTAAATTTATCTCTTCATAATTGTATTTTGTATATTTTATATTGCTCATAACAATAGATGAACAATTTATTGCAATTATATTTACGAGTAAAAATACAAATACTGTTACTACTAAAATTGAACCTTTATTTTTTCGTGACATATGATTCAAGTTTTACACTCCTATCTGTTGATTTTACTTCTATTGTAATTTTATAACAATTATAGTGGTTTTCTTGCTTTTTAATAAATTTATTTACCTCAAAACTATCTATATTAAAAGTTTGATTTTCTGTATTACTTTCTTTATTGTATTTAATATCATATTTTGTTTCATTTAAATAGTTTTGGGCTAAATTTAACATTTCTAAATGCTCTTCATTTTTATCCAATAAGCTAAAACTATTGTTTATAGAAAAAGTTATCATATATGCAATTATTGATAAAATAACCATACTTACCATACATTCTAATGTTGTAAAACCTCTTTTCTTCAATATATTCATCCCTTTTTATATGTAATTATTTCCACAAAACTTATTTATATACAATTTCATGCATAAAAAGATTCATCCTAAAAATATTCCCAAAACGTATATTTTTTAAATATATTAAACTAAATTTATATTTATCCACAATTTTATAATAAATATAATTTTCTATATATTATAAAAAAGGAATAGCTTTTAAAGCTATTCCTTTGATAAAAATTCTATATTATAAATTATAAATTCGTTTAAATTCTTCATCTATAAAATTATCCTCTATTAATTTATTTTGTTTATCATAATTGTATTCTTTATTATTGATACACTGTAGTTCAACTTCTATATCATTAAATTTATTTTTTATTTTTAAATCTCCATTATATAAATTTAATATTAACTTACAAAGTAAAATACTCATATCTATTACTTCTTTTTCTTGAGGATCTATATTCTTGATACTATCTTTATTATGATATATATGTATATTGATATTTTGTTTATTTTTATTTATGTCAAAATTTATAAATTCCAATTTTTCAGAACATTTATATACAATCGATAACAATCTCGTGATTACTTTACTTATATTATGTGGATCTATTAATGTAAATATTTCTTCTTCATTTGTATCAAAAACTATGTCTACATCTTCATAAGTATTTAATTTAATAACTATATCTTCTAATATTTCAACTATGTTATAATAATTTCTATTGTCTTCATAAAATTCTAAGTTTAATTTTTCTAAAGAAATCAAATTATCTATTAAATTCATCAATATCTTTATGTTTTTTAATTCTTTATTTAGTAAATTTACTTGTTTAATATCTACAATATTATTTTTCTCACAAATAGACCTTGTGAGTTGATTTTTTAAATATATTAAATTTACTGGAGTTTTTAATTCATGAGATAAATTTATTAAAAATTCATTTTTTAACCTATTAGAATATGTCTCTTCCTCCATTTTTTTCTTAGCAATCTCGTTTTTAACTTTTTCGGTTACATCTCTAAAGACGCATATTGTTACATTCTTATGATTTATATTTAACACCATATTAGCAAATTGCAGATATACATCTTCATTTAAAGAATTTTTTATTTTCTTATCTTCAAATTTCATATTGAAAGACATATCACAATAAATCAAATTAGAATCTTTTATTAAATCATACATATTCCCTATACTCAATTTATTTTTTTGTAATATTTTATCAAAACTTTTATTAGTATATTTTATTTTATTAGTATCATGGTCTAACATAAATACAGCTTCTGATATTATATCTACAAATAACTCATATTTTTGTTTTGTCAAATTCATTTTATCTACTAAAGATTGTTGATGGGTAATATTCTTTAATATAATTAAAGTATTATCTTCAATTTTAATTCTATCTATATATAATTTTTCATTATGTCCATCATCTATAAAATATTCAATATTTCCTTTTATATTGTCATCTAATATTATATTCTTCATATTCTCACTGTATACAGATTCTTTATTTTGGTATATTATTTTATTATCCTTTTCTAATATTACACCATATGGCATATTTTCAACTATATTTTTAAATCTACTATAATTTTTACTATACTGTTTTTCTATATTATTTTGATAATTAATGTCAGATTTTATAAGCAATACCCCTAAAGTTCCTTGAAGTAAAATATTTGGACATAAATTATACTTATAATATTGGTCTTTTTCTCTCTCTAACTCAAACTCTAAATCTTCACAATTATATAATATATTATAAAAATTTTCTAATATAATTAAATCATTTGGATCTTGTTTATTAAAAAACTCTCTAAAGCTATAAACTTTATATAAGTCATTGCCTTCAAAAATATACTCATATACATATGTTAGAGTTTGGTCTATAAAATATATTTCTGTATTAGATTTTAATAATGCTTTATTAAAAGTATCAATATTTTGTTTCAATATGCTTTCCTTTTTTATATTTTCTTGTCTTAAAGTATCTAGTTTCGTATTATATATCTTTGAATTTATATTTAATCTATGTAGTCTAGCTTTTGTATTTTTATATTTACTGTATATATTTATATAATATAAATTTATTATTTTACGAAAAATTAAAGTTAAAATTATTAAATTCAATATATTATTTATATAAAAATATAATTTATTTATATTTAAAGTTAAATCAATTATTGTAAAAAACAAATAGCCACATAATAGATGTTTTTTAAAATTTTTCTGTTTATTAAAGTAATATATTATCATAAAACACATAACTATACTAATAAATACATCTATTATATTTTTATTTATATCAATAGATTCTAATACTATACTACTAATTTGTAATATAAAGAATATAAAAAGAAGCGTTATTCTTCCTTTTGTTATTTTTTTATTTTTTTTAGTTAAGGTAAATTTATTTATACACAAGCAACATATACATAGAGCAATAGTAAATAATTTTATACAGTGAATCATTATATTCCCTCCCCTATTTTATCCATGAACGGTATATAGTTATATATTTATGCTGGGTATATATCCGCAAATTGTATATCTACAAACTCTTTTTTAATACATATATCTTTTTTGTATCTCTTTTTTAAAAAAGAATTTTCTCTATTTTTTATCAATATTTTAAATTCACTACCTTTATTTAACTCACTATCTACATTTAAATATAAGTCTTGTATCTCAGCTAATTGTTTTACTAAGTAAAGACCTATTCCCATGCCTTCTGCTAATCTGGATAGTCCTCTATCAATTTGTTCAAAATTTTCAAATATAAAATTCATCTGATCTTTTGGAATTCCAATTCCGCTATCTTTTATATTTATAACGATAAAGTCTATTTTTCTATATACAGATATTTTTATTTTTCCACCCTTGTCGGTAAATTTTATAGCATTAGATAAAATATTCAATATTATTTTCTGCAATTTTATACTATCTAAGTAGACTAGAATTTCTTCATCACTAAATTCAATTTCTAGGCTTAAGCCTTTTCTATCTATATAGTATTTTGATAAATTTGATATGTCTTTTATCAAACTTACTACATCAAATACAACATAATTTAAATTATATGAACGATTCTCTATATCCATTATGTCATTTATATTATCTAAAACTTTTTTTAATCTATACAAATTTCTTCTAACTAGAGTCACATGGTTTTCAACTATTGGCGATTTGGCATAATCTTTCATTATTGAATTCTCATATAACAAGTTGTCTACTGGTTTTTTTATTTTATCAACTACATCTATACAAAATTGAGTTTTGAATGATTCCGTCTGTTGTGTTTTTTTTATTTTTTCTCTTATATCTCGTATCTTTTGATTGTTTTCTAATATTTTAAAAATAATAATATATATATTTTCACTTTTGATATCTGTTATTAAAACAGATGCATTTTGTTTTTTATTTAGATTTACAATTTTTTCTTTATCAAATTCAGCTGAATCTATATAGTCTTCTATTATTTTATTAAACCTATCTATACCTATATTTTTAAATTGTTCTATCATATATTTATTTCTATAGATATGTTTTTGTGTACTTTTGTTCATTATAACAATACCATCAGGTAATGTTTCTAATAATACTCTATATATTGTTTCTCTTTCTTCTATATTTTCCATAAGTTGTTGACTCTCAGTAATATCTGAAAATATTATTAGTTTTAAATTTTTATTTTTTATATTTAATACTCCTTGAGATACCTTTAAAATCTTATTTGTACAAGTCTTGGTATACCAAAATTTATTTTTTTGAAATGATTTATCTACTAATATATTTTTAATAAAATCCTCTCTGTCTACACTAGATATATAACTTGATAAATCTTCTACTGATGTGACTTTATTTTTTATATTAAACATATTATTTACCGTATTATTCATATAATTTATATTATTTTTATCTATAATAATTACTCCATCATCCATAACTTCTATCAACTTTTTATAGCTATTTTCATTAAATTTTATTTTTTGTTTTTTATGATAAGATATTGTAATATCATGAAATTTAAATACTTTAAAATTTTTATTTTTCTCCATCATATCAAATATGTCTAATATATATATTCTGTCTTTAAAAGATCTTATCTCTAGTCCCCAAACATTATTTCCTGATTGTATAGTCTGTATAATGTTTTCTCCATTATGGAAATTATCTTTAAAAAATTGTTGAATATTAAACTCTTCTAAATCTTCTTTTACAAACGACTCTCTAAACTTTTTGTTTGCATATTTTACTGAATTATCTGTTAAAATTAATATTGGAAATTGACTTTTTGAAATAGATATATTGTATATACTGTTTAATTCTTCTTCTTTTTTATTTAAATCTTCTTCATGATTAGCCTCTATATTTATATTTTGATTTAATTCATATATATATCTTTCATTAGCTTTAGTTTGAGCTCTAACATAAAATAAATCATTATTAATCTTCTCTAAAACTTTATATATATATGTATATAATATATTTGAATTTGCCAATAGATTTATAATCATCCCAATCATAATATTATAACTAGTTATAAATAAACCCATTAAATGTATTATTACTAATAAAATCTTCTTAAGGCTATTTGACTTTAAAGCATTTCTATTAATTATGATGCATAATATTTTGGTAATAAACATGCATTCTAAAGCAAAATCATAACCTTTATATATTCCTTTTATTGCAAGGTTTATAAATACTATAACTTCAATAAAATATACCACTGAAAAGCATATGTAATATGACTGTTTTTTTAAATAATAAATAAATATAGACATTATAACTATAGTAGTAGTAATAACAAAATTAATATTATTCAATAATAAAATTTCATCTGATATGTTCATAATATATCCCCCATTTATCATTTAATATATTAAATTACATAAACTTAACCATATTTACTAAAACCCTAATTAAAAAATATTTTTTCCCAATATAATTCAGCATTTATTGTTGTACTTTGTTTGTATACTTAATATTATCACATTAAATCCAAATAATTTGTCATTTTATGAATTTGAATAATAAATAATATACGACAAAAAAAGCCTTAAATAAGGCTTTTTTCTATTTTTAATTCTTTTTTTAGTTTTTTCAATGCTTTTTTTTCAATTCGAGATACATAAGATCTAGATATATTTAACTTTTGAGCTATCTCTCTTTGTGTTGTATAGCCATTTGGTGTAAGCCCATATCTCAATTTAATTATTTCATTTTCCCTTTCAGTTAGAATTTGTTCTATTTTTTCATATAACTTACTTATTTTCATTTTTAATTCTACTTTATCTACAATATAGTCGACATCTGTTCCTAATATATCTATCAAGCTTATTGCATTTCCCTCTTTGTCTACTCCTATTGGATCTTGTAATGATACTTGCATTTTATTTTTTTTATTACTTCTTATATTCATTAATATTTCATTCTCTATACATTTCGAAGCATAAGTAGCAAGTCTTATTCCTTTATCTACATTAAATGTATCTATTGCTTTAATAAGACCTATAGTTCCTATGGATATCAAGTCATCTAACTCTTCACTAGAATTATTATATTTTTTGGAAATATGAGCTACTAGTCTCATATTTCTCTCAACTAAAACTTCCTTAGCTTCTTTATTATTCTCATTTTTTAATAAATTTAAATAATATACTTCTTCTTCAGGGGTTAATGGTTTTTCAAATGATTTAATAGTAGTCAATGTGCCACCCCCTTAATCAACTGTCACTTTAAATTATATGATTTAAGAGTTTAGAAG
>CAMEPL010000046.1 GCA_945931665.1 uncultured Clostridium sp.
ATCACTATGTTTTGCATTTTATCACAAAGTTGTTAAATAGAATAATAATGACTGGGGATATAGATATATTCCAATGCTATATATTGAGGGCATATCTTTAAGTAATACTATTTTTTCATTTTATCACAAAGTTATTAAATAGAGTAATAATAACTGGGGAGGTTATATATCAATGGTGTATATCAGGTGCATATCAATGGTTTATGACTAGGTTTTGTTGTGTTATTTTGTATTGGTTATTTGGTTTAATGGATGGTTATGATTTTTTTGAAAAAAAGTGTGAAGTTTAAAAATAGAGTTGGTCTATTTTTTCTTCACACTTATAAAAATTTATATAAATTTTTCGGTAACTATTTTGTATATCAAGTTAATGCTATTAATTATCGTGTTTTGATTTGTATAGCTTAACTTATATTTCAATTTATTTGAAAGTTTCTGCTATAAATGCTTCTATTTCTTTAGCTGTTCCAAGTTGTAGCACTTTGTCAGCGAATTCTTTCATGTCTGCTTGACTTACTGAGTTTATTAATTTTCTCGCTGGTAATATTGATATTGGACTCATTGAGAATTCGTCAAGACCAAATCCTAATAGTATTGGTATCATTCTTTGATCTCCTGCTGCTTCTCCGCACATTCCTGCCCATTTACCTTCTTTGTGTGCATTTTCTATAACCATTTTTATTAATCTTAATACTGCTGGGTTGAATTGGTTATATAAGTAACTTATTTTTTGGTTCATTCTGTCTACTGCGCAAGTATATTGGATTAAGTCGTTTGTTCCTATTGAGAAGAAGTCAACATGTTTTGCTAGTACGTCTGATATTACTGCTGCTGATGGAACTTCTATCATCATACCAACTTCTACGTCATTTGAGTAAGCTATTCCTTCTTTATCTAATTCTGCTTTTACTTCTTCACATACTGCTTTTGCTTGTAGTAATTCTTCTAGTGAAGATATCATTGGGAACATTATTCTTAGTTTTCCGTGAACACTCGCTCTATATAAAGCTCTTAATTGAGTTGTGAATATTTCTTTTCTGTCTAGGCAAAGTCTTATTGCTCTGTATCCTAAGAATGGGTTCATTTCTTCGTCCATTTCTAAGTAGTCAAGTTTTTTATCTCCACCTATATCTAGAGTTCTTATTACAACTGGTTTTCCGCTCATTCCTTCAAGTACGGCTTTATATGCTTCGTATTGTTCATCTTCTGTTGGGAAGTCAGTTCTATCCATGTATAAGAACTCAGTTCTGTAAAGTCCAACACCTTCAGCGTCGTTTTTGATTAATCCATCTACATCGTTTGGAGTTCCTATGTTTCCTGCTAATTCAACGTGTTTTCCGTCTGTTGTAGCAGATGGTTGTCCTTTTAATAATTCTAATGATTTTTTATAGTCTTCAAATTCTTTTTTCATTTGTGAGTATTTAGCTATTGTTTCTTCGTCTGGATTTACTATTACTTCTCCAGTGTCTCCGTTAAATACCACAAAATCTCCGTCTTTTATTTTTTGTGTAGCATCTGTTAAACCAACTACTGCAGCAACTTCTAGTGTTCTAGCCATTATAGCAGTGTGAGAAGTTCTACCACCTATATCAGTTAAGAAACCTAAAACTTTCTTTTTATCCATAGTTGCTGTATCTGATGGAGTTAAGTCGTGTGCAACTAAAACTACTTCATCTTCTAATGCAGCTAAATCAACTATTTTAACACCTAGTAAATGTCTTAATATTCTGTTTGTAACGTCTTTTATATCAGCTGCTCTTTCTCTCATATATTCGTTGTCCATAGCTTCGAACATTCCAACGAACATTTCTTTTATTTCGTTTAATGCAAAGTCCGCATTAACGTTTTCAGTTTTTACCTTATCTATTGTAGAACCTAGTAGTTCAGGATCTTCTAAAACTAATAAGTGTGATTCGAATATTTGAGCTTCTTCTTCTCCTAACTCAACTTTAGCTTTATCTCTTACTTTTTCAAGCTCAGATTTTGATATAGCTACTGCATCATTTAATCTAGCTACTTCTGCTTCTACATCTGATATCGCTTTCTTTTCTATAACTAGTTCATTATGTTCTAATACTAACGCTTTCCCAAGTACTATACCTGGTGATGCTGCTGTTCCTTTAAACATGTTTTTTACTCCTCCTAAAATATACCCTTGCTTCTTTTTATTATTTATTGTTTTCCCTTTTTATTTTAAACTGATTAATTCAGATAGTTTTCAAGTTCAATTGTATTTTTATACAAAAACCTGGGTTTCCCCAGGTTTTATATTGTATATCGATTTAGATTCTTATTCACCAAATCCGCTTTCGATTAATTCTACTAATGCATCAACTGCTGCTGCATCATCTGCACCTTCAGCTTTAACAACTATTTCTTCACCTTGACCTAAACCTAAGCTCATTATTCCCATGATTGATTTAGCGTTTACAGTTTTTCCTTTAGCTAATACTTCTACTGTTGAAGTGAATTCAGATGCTTTTTTAACAAACATTCCTGCTGGTCTAGCATGTAATCCTGTTGCGTTTTTTATTACTACTGTTTTTTCCATTTTGTACCTCCTAATTAATACACACAAAAATTTTATATAGGCATTTTTCTTAAACTCTTATTTTTAAAGTCATTGAGTATTTTATTTACAATCGCCTTTTCATTTTTTTCTTTTTTATTTAACAAAATAATGGATTTATTATCATTATTTTCATAATCGTAATCAATTGGCTCAATTTTTGAATTGACCAAGTCTATAACCTTTGAAAAATCATATAAATTCAAAACGTCTATATTATTTTCCTCAAGTTTTCTTTCATATATACTGTAAAAAATATCTTTATATGTAAATTCTTTTTCTAAATGAAACATATCCCCAAGTTGTGGGATGATTTCTTCTAATAAAACTCTAAGGCTTGGTTTTCTCTTTATTTTTAAAATCTTGCATATATCTTCTATTGTTTTTATATCTAAGTTAGTTATAAAATTAAAGCATGTTTCTTCATCATATAGAAAATCAGCATTGAAGAAATACTTAACCCCATCGTATCTTTTAAAGACTTTCATAGTGTCCATATATCCAAGTTTCACTAATTTCTCCATATGGTCTTTGTCCTTATTTAGAGAACCGCCCAAAACCCTTGAAGGTTTTATCACCGTTAGATTTAAATCTGCATATTTTTGCAAATTTTTATCTCCTCCGGCATCATTCGATAATCTAATTACTATTATATCATCATATCCCTTATTCGCCAATAACCCAACTGGCGTATTATCAGATAAAAAACCGTCTAGATAACGTTTGTCTTCAAATTTATCTAGTTGAAATATAGGCAAGCTAGAACTTGCTATTAAGTAATCGACAAGTTTCCCCTCTGGTATGTCTTCTTTCATCAAGTGCTGTGGTACTATTTTTTTGTCTAGATAGACAGTAACTAATCCAAAATCTTTTGATGAACTTCTTATTTTTTCTTCGTCTATATTTTCTTTTAGTAAATTTCGAAGTGGCGTTATATCTATCCCCTCGTTTTTTCTGGCTTTATTCATAAGATCTATGACCACATTTATGTCTTTTGCCTTAAACTCCACATTTTTATATTTTTCATAGAAGTCTTCTTCTATGTCCATAAAGCTTTTATAATCCCTATTTAACCAGATGTCTTCCATTGTTTCAAAGTCCCCCTGAACTATGAAAGCTGCATTTAATGCCCCTATTGAAGTTCCAACTACCCCGTCGAACTCGACACCTAGTTCTTTTAAAGCTTTATAAGCCCCTAATTGGTAAGCACCTTTAGTGCCTCCCCCTTCTAATACTAAACCTTTCATTTACATCACCTAATTTTTAAGTTTTAATCCAAATTAGTGTTATGATTTAAATTTAAAGATTTTTTAATTGTTTCTTCTATTATATTTTCTATGAAATCGATTTTATTTTCAAGGTAATGTTTTTCTTTTAAGAGCGAAATTTTTTTGTCTTGTATTTTAATAACGTTTTCACTTGTTGTTATTTTGGCTAAATCACCTGTAATATCTGATTTTGGCGAAGTTTTTTCTAATTCATTTATTATAGATAGTTTTTTTCTTGAAAGCGATATTATTTCTTTTGATAATGATTCTATTTTTGTATAGTTTTCGTCTTTAAAAATTTTTAGTTTCATAACTCTATTTGGATAGTAATCAAATATTTTTTTGCCCATTTCTTTACCTATTATCTTAAAATATCTGTCGTATACTTTTGAATTTAGCAGCCCAACTAAGTACTCATATGAGAATTCATCTTTATATTTTTCTTTTATAAAAAATGAGTATACATCTGCACTGCCGTAGCTATTATCAAAATCTATCGCAAATCTGTTGTTTGGGGACTTATATGGATACATTATCTTTTTTTGTTCAAATAAGTATTTTTCTCTTCCCCACTGAAGCTCATACCACTTTCTACTTTTTCTTATGCACTCTCTCCTGTTTTGGAGTTTTTGTTTATAAGGCATAAAAAAATTTTCTACAACAAATGGATAATCTTCTTCTTTTTTTATGTCGTTTGAATATATCAATTTGTAATGTGAATTATTAATTATATATTTTTCGACATTCTTGTTTTTTATCCAGTTTTTTAATAGACTTTTATCTATTTTACTTATATTTTCATCGCTTTCATCAACAACAAATGCTTTATCACAACCGGTAATTACCCCTTGAAAACTTTCACCTATTTCTTCTAAAAAATATTGACACTTATTTTGGATTTTATTATAAAATTCGAATTCAACCTGGTCTAACATCAACCAATCTTCCCCAAGTGAATCGAGATTTACCATTATTCTTTTAAAATTATCTCCTTGTAAATATAATTCTAAGCTCTTAATTTTCTTTATATTTATTTTTTCATCTATTATTTTGTAGTACTCTAAATATTTATATTGTGCTTTTTCATTTTTATGCTCAAATATCACTATACAACTTGCTATTCCAAGGCCTGAAAATAAATTTGTACCGAGAAAATCAACTATTTTATCTATCTTTGAATTGTTTATCAAGTATTTTCTAAGGTCTTTTCCCGATGGACTTTGCATAAAATACCTAGGCGTTATAATTCCCGAAATTCCACCTTCTTTTAATAAATCTAATATCCTCTTGTAAAAACAAAAGTAAAGATCGCCTTTGTTTTTATACACATCGCTATATTCCTTGTATAAAAATTTTTTATAGCTATTGTCGAGAAGTTTTTGACCAATATAAGGTGGATTGCCGACTATATAGTCAAACTTTTGCACTCCGAAAATTTCGCCCAAGTCGTTTTTTAAGCTGTCCCCACAAAATATATTAAAATTTCTCTCATATGTATCAAATAATATTTCGTCTAACTCATCTTCACCAATTAGAAATTTATCTTTATAAATTTCCCTAAGCTCTGACTTTAGTATTTTCATAAGCTGGTTTTTAAATATAAACAATGCATCTTTATCTGTATCAACTGCAAAAATACAGTTTTTTATAATATGGAAACTTATACTCTCTGTTGAAATAAACTCTTTACCATACTTCTCTCTTAAATTCTCTATATTTTCTAAAAATTTCTCGTGCAGTATTTCATACGCCCTTATTAAAAAATTACCACAACCACAACACATATCGAGTATCTTTGGATATGGCTCCTCTACTATGTCGTGTTTTTTTAATGTCTGCTCTAGTATATATTCCACCACAACATATGGCGTATAGTAAATCCCCTGTTTTTTTCTCTTATTAATATCTAAATTATTTTCATATTTTCTCGAAACTGCAAAACTATCTTCCATAGCCGCCCCCCATCAAACACAATCTAAAAGTTTGTTCTGTAAATAATTATATATTTATATTTGAGTTTATGCATTTAAATATATGAAAAAAGTCAATTTTAGATTGAAATTCACCTAAAATTGACTTAATAAGTTTATAATTAAATTACTCAACTTCACAATTGTTACTTTGGATATAATTAAATTACTTTAAAATAATTTAACTCACATCTTAAATCTTGTTGTACATACTCTCACCTAAGATTTCTTCAAATTTATCGTATGCATTGTGGACAAGCATGTGATAAAGTGTTCTCAATAAATCTATTGCTACATCTCCGTTAAAATCTTGTGATAGTGAGACGTATGGAATTTGTACTAAAAGCTCGTCATTTCTATTTAAAACAAACTTTTCTACGTTATGTATACCGTTTAATTCGTTTATTAATTTGATTATTATGTCCTTTTTAGACTCATCCACTACTTTTCCGAAAAATATTGTGATGGTAGTGTAAGCAGATTCATCTAGTATTATGCCTAATAAAAATTTGTTGTTTTTGTATTCTTGTAGTGATCTGAAAAACACCATTTTTTCGTTTTTTACCACATCAAAAATCTGTGACATTTGATTTTTTCTCAAAGATTCTTCAATTAAAATTTTCTTTATTTCTAAATCAGCCATATCAGCACTTCCTTTTTTATTTTTTGGCATCTATATAAGTTAATATTCCCTGTGCTATACCTTTCGCTAGTTCGTTTTGGTAAGTTTCGTCTTTTAAATTTTTCTCTTCAGTAGAGTTACTTAAAAAGCCACATTGAATATATATAGAAGGCATACTGTTATCTCTTAATACACTCATATCGTAAGTATTTGTTCCCCTATTTTCAGCTTTTACAAACGCTACAATTGAAGTTTGCATAAGACTTGCAAAGTCTCCTGAACCGTCTTTTGCATCCTTGCTATAGATAGTCTCGACACCTGTCGCTTTACCAGAGCTTTCAGCCGCCATATGTATAGATACGAATACCTCAGCTTCTTGGCCCTCAGCTAAAGATTTTCTTTCGTCTGAGCTCATATAAATATCTTCTTGTCTAGATAGTATTACGTTGATGTCTTCTTGTTTGTTGAGCTCTTTTGCTACTTTTTTGGCAATTACTAAGTTTAAGTCTTTTTCCTTTGTTTTGTCATCTGTAATATATCCTGTTTCGTTTCCACCACATCCAACGTCTATAAATACGTTGTGTCTAACTTGTAGCGTTGCTTCTTTTTCGTCACTTACATCGTATTGTTCATCTGTGTTGACGTGTGAAGTGTCAATTGCTCCACCTGTCATAGAATTTTTTAATGATATTACGTTTGGCCAAATATTGCTTACAAAGTCGTATGTTTTCTTTCCAATAAAGCCTACTATAGAAATCACTGCAATTAATACAACTAAGACAATTAATTGTTTTTTCCTTTTAATTGATGATTTTTTTCTATGTAAACCTTTTTGTCTTTTATTTTTTCTAGGCTTTGTAGGCCTTTGAGCCGTCCTTGTTTGCGGTCTATTATTTCTAGTATTTGTTCTTGTACCTTTGTTTGGGGTACTTTTCGGATTATTTGTTCTTTTCTTAGTCACTTAATTCACCTTTCCATTTTAGGTTGTAATTATATGCCTCAAGTTAAGTTAATTTTAAGCATATTTTATATTATATATTATAAGGTAATTTTATCATTAAGAAAGGCTTTTTTCAAACATTATTAACAATTTAATCCTTTATTACTCATAATATCCTAAAATTTTTATATAGCGTCTTTCACCTTGTTTTTGGCTAAGTGGATAATTTAATAAATCGTATGTATGTTGGCACACTAAGTAGTCGATTAAATACCCGCCGTCTAAAATAACATCTGTGATTATCATATTGTGGTATGCTAGGTTATTTTCGTATATAAGTTGTACAATATCGCCTATTTGTAGCTCATTATAAGCGACTTCCTTTGCATAAATTCCAAAGTTTTGGCTATTCTCATCGTTATTTCTAGTGATGTATTTATAAAAAGGTTCAGCAGCTGTCCAGCTAGGACTTCTGTTCATATCACTATACCAATACCACTGCTTTAATATATCATTGCCCTGATGATCAAAAGGTATACCTCCTGCATGGAGACATTGTGACACAAAGTTAGTGCAATCTCCTCCCCACTTTTCATAATCTTTATACTGCGGATTTCTTGATTCTGCCCAGTCCATAGCATATTTTGCTGCCAATTGTCTATTATATCGGACAAACATTTTTTCTCACCGCCTTAAAATTTAATATAAAATTATATTTTTTAAAGCATAATCGCTTAAAATATTCTTTATTTTTTTAAATGATATTGTAAATTCAATTAAATTGCAGACTTGACTTGTTAATTCAAAACTAGATATACAGATTACCAAATCTCTACCGTTAAAATAAAAAATTGGGTCCTCACATATATAAATAGATTCCATCATCAACTCATATAAATCATAAGTTACGTGGCTTATATAATTATCCAAAATCTCATAAATATCCTCCATTATATAATTTTGGATTACTTTCTCATAATCAACATCTTCCTTAAAAATATCTTCTAAAGTGATTTTTTTCATTAAATTAAAATCGTAATTATAGCTGTATATATTGCTTATGTCACTCAGTCCTATAATTTGAGAAAACTCCATCGGAATACTCACAATATTGCCCCTGTTAAATGCAACGTTGTATTCAGAAATAGCATTTATATTTCCGATTATTATTTCGTCACAATAGGTGTATATTACTACTTCCTCAAAAATACTCACCTCGTTTAATATAGATTTATTGACAGATTCTGCAAATTGTTGAACTTCTTCGCCTTCATCATCCACCTCGATTTTCGGATAATTTAAGAAAAACCTCATATTTTTTACCTTTTTATCTATTAATCCGCTCATAATATTTACCATACCAATTTCCTCCAATTACCTCTGTGATAGTAAATTTTATGAATCAGAAACATAGTATATTCTATAAAACGCAAAAAAGACCACGTAAAACTACTATTCTTTTTATTTCGAATAGAATTTTTGTGGTCTTCTTCACAATATAATTATTTAATGTAAAAAATATTTATTATCCGATTATTCTTCTAGCTGTTACGTATCCTTTTACGTAATATGAAGAATATAAGTTTTCATATTTAACGCTTTTACCAGGACTTGGAGCATGGATAAATTGTCCATTTCCAACATACATACCAACGTGGCGTATACTACTTGTTCCACTGTTGAAGAATACTAAGTCTCCTGGTTGTAAGTTGCTTTTACTTACATATCTTCCGTTTGATGCTTGACCAACAGAAGTTCTGTTAAGAGTTATTCCAGCTGCATTTTTGTAGCAGTAGTACATAAGACCTGAACAGTCAAAAGAGTTAGGTCCAGCAGCTCCATAAACATATGGTTTACCAACTTGTCTTTTTACCATATTTAAAACAGCTTGGATTTTTGCATTTGAACTTGTTCCTATATTTGTGTCTCCTGATGTACTTCCAGATGTACTTCCTGAAGTTATACTAGATGAACTTCCTGCAGTTATTGTTAAATAACTTCCACTAACGCATCCTGTTGTACCGTTAGCTAATTTAACTTCATACCATCCATTGCTATATTGTTTTAATATTCCTACTACGTTACCTTTTGAAACACTACCTTTTATGCTGTAAGATGTAGATGGTCCAGTTCTGACGTTTAATGAATTTGTATTAACTTTCCCAACTTTTGTTATAGTTGAATAACTTTGTACTACATAAACACCAGTTTGAGTGTTTCCACCAGTATTGTTATTTTCACTACTTGTATTTCCACCAGTAGTTGTTCCAGATACTTTTATGTAATTTGGACCAACATATCCTGTTTTTCCTGAAGATGTTGTTACCTTGTGCCATCCAGTACTAGCAGTCTCATGTATAGTAACAGTATGACCTTTTGATAAAGTTGTTACTATAGAGTAAGACTTACTTGGGCCAGATCTAACATATAGTGATGAAGCTGTAACTGTTCCTGTTTTTTTAGTAGTAGCAGTTTCTGCACCACTATCTTCACCAGTTTCTCCAGATACTTGCCCTGATACTTTTATATATTTGTTGCTTACATATCCAACTACTCCTGCTGAAGTTTTTATTTTATACCAACCAGTAGCGCTATCAGTCTCAGTTATAGTAACTGATTCACCATTTTTTAATGCTCCTACTATTGAATAAGAAGTAGATGGCCCTTTTCTAATATTTAAAGTACTTGCTGTAACTGTTCCTGTTTTTAATGATAATGTTTGAGTTTTATATAATGAATTTGTATCTGTATTTTCGTTTTGTGTTGCATCTACAGTTGCTGTTTGTCCCCCTAGTGAAACAGAAGTGGCAACCATCCCCAAAGCTAATACTTTTGATAGTGTCGTTTTTGTTTTCTTTTCAGTAAACATAATTTGAGACACTCACCCCCTAATATTTATAAATTTTATTTCCTATTTATTCTAACACACTTCAAAACTTTTTTCTACAAAGCAGGTCAATTTAGATACATTTTTGAATTTTTTGGTAAAATTATCTATGCAAAATACAGCAAATTTTCTTTTTAATTTAAAGTGGAAACCATTTTTACACCCCTTTAAATTTATTTAAAGCCAAATTCATTTTATTTTTTAATAAATTTACATACATAAATCTAAATATAAGTTTTTGGATGTTTTGGGGTGCTTTTAATGTTTTTTCAAATCAAATTTATTATAAAAAAATTTTATCTAGAGAAAAAATTTTTTATACTTCCTTCTAAAATTTTCATCTCTTCTACTTTAAATAATTTTATAAAAACTGCATATACAATAACTCCTAATAAAATTGCTCCACCTAAAGATGCACATTCTCCAATAAATGATAATCCTAAGATTGAAACTAAGCCGTCATAAGTAAGTAAAACTACTAAAGACATTGCAATTGAGGCTATTGTCGATTTTATAAGCACTTTTGCAACTGCTCTTCCGTTAAATGAACCGACTTTTTTTCTAAGGCTGAAGAACATCAAAACTACCGTAACCATATATGATATACTTGTCGCCATAGCAAGCCCCATATAGCTAAATGGTTTTATAAATAGTAAATCAAGGATTATATTTATAATTACAGATATTGATGAATTTATCATAGGAGTTTTTGTATCTCCTAATGAGTAAAATCCTCTACTTAAGATCTCTTTAACTGCATATCCAATTATACCGATTGCATAGAGTCTAAGTGCGTTTGAAGTCATAAGGGTCGATTCATGGCTGAAACTTCCTCTTTCTAATAAGACTCTTACTATTGGTTCTGCTAGTAATATTGCACCAAAGACAATCGGCACAACGACTAAAATTATGCAGTTGCTCGATTTTACCATTATCTTTTTGAAGTTTGTTATGTCTTTTTCGTTTACAAATTGAGATAATTTTGGGTAAATAACTGTAATTAAAGAAGTTACAAATATCGCAACGACAAAGTCATTAAGTCTAGATGCGTAGTTAAGTGCCGATAATTTCCCATCGCCTAAAGTACTCGCAAGTGCTTTGTCGACATATACATTTAGCTGGCTCATCGCAACCCCCATCATCATCGGTATACTTAGTTTGATCATTTTGATGATGGATTCATCTTTTATATTCATATAAAAATTGTATTTATATCCTCTTTTATACATGCAAGGAAGTAGTATAATAACTTGGACAAAAAGACCGACCAATGCCCCTATTGCCAAGTAATAACTTCCGTATTTTACACTTATAAATATTGCTACGATTATGACTAAGTTATAGACAACACCCACGATTGATGCTGGCAAATAACTGTCCTTCACTTGTAAGAAGGATGACTGTATTTTGTTTAGCGATAAGAATAAAACACCAAACATCATAATGCGCAAGAATTTGACTGCTAATGCAAATTTTTCTCCAGTAAATCCAATCGCAAATATTTTTATTATTTCATCTGCAAAAATTATTCCTAAGATGGAAACTATTATTGAAAATACTGATAAAATATTTAGTATATTATTTGTAAATTTAAGCGATTCCTCTTCACCAAGACGCTCTCTTGTATCGTAGTACATCGGTATGTACATCATATAAATTACGGAACCGACTATTGATATAATAAGCCCCGGGATATTTAGAGTAAGTACGAATACATCCGCAACCATACTTGTTCCGTAGAAATTCGCAAGAATTGTCTCTCTCAAAAACCCAAGTACTCTAGATAACAAAGTCGCCACCATAATTATAACTGCATTTTTTGCAGTCCTGGACATCAGCCCCACCTCCTAATAATGTCTTAATTTTAAATTTTTAATTTAACAAATTAATATTAATTTAATTTAAACAAGTTTAATTTAAATTAAATGTCTGAATTAATATAAATTATAGTTGTAAAAATGATTAAAATAAATTTAATTATATGCAAAAAAGGGAATATAAAAATATCTAAGTATTTTTATATTCCCCATTTATCTTTGTGATTTATAAATTTTGGTTATTAATTTTATTGTTTTAATTAAATCAACTAGCAACTTTTTACTACGCTAGTTTATTTACTAGCTTGCATCTCGCTATATTTAAAATCTTCTGTTGAACTAAGTATTACACTATTACGTCCAATTTGTTTTATCGATATTGTCTCTAAGTTGTCTACCTTATCTACTTCTAAAGTATTTTCATCTATGAATCTTTTATCTACGCTTTTGTCGTTTAGATATACTCTACTGTTTGTAGTGAAGTTTTGTCCATGAATAATCATTTTATTTCCTTTAGTTTCGATATTATTTACGACTATGTCCTCTACTCCCATTTTAAGAGTATTTTTCTTAGCTTTTTCATCATCATTTATATAGTATGATTTTCCGAATAAAACGTCGTATTCTATAAGATCTTGCATTTTTGAGAAATCTGAATCATCTTTCATATATGTATTGAATCTCTCCATTGGACCGTATTTTAATCCTGCTTCTTTAAACATTAATGAACTTAATTCATAAGATTCTATTTTATCTATATCGTATTTTTCTATGTCGAAATTAGCATAAAATGCAAATGGGGCTTCGTATTTATCTAAATAAAAATCATCGTCTTCAAATATTTTTAATTTTGGCATGTGGTCAGAGTAGAATAAGATTATTGTGTCTTCATCTCTCTTGTTTACCATATCTACTAACTCACCTACAAAGTCGTCCGTTCCTTTTATTTGGTTTACATAGTAGTACATTTGATTTAAAATTGTTTGGTCTAATGTACCTGATACCTTTATTGGGAAGTCGTAATTTTCCGCATCTGTAGGATAACTACTGTGACCTTGGACGCTGACTGTGTATACTAAGTCAGAACCTTTTGTTGAATTTAACGCTTTTTCGATATATTTAGTTAAGATTACGTCTTTTACCCATTCTCTTTCGTTTAGCTCATAATTACTCATATACTCTTTAGATGTAAAATCGTCAAATCCAAGTTTTGCATAGGCCTTGTCTCTTCCATAGAAATTACCCTGGAAATTGTGTATTGCATGAGCTTTATATCCTTGTGATTTTAATGTAGTAGCAACAGAGTTGTAATACTTACTCTTAAGTATTGTGTTGTATGGTATTTCGCCAGGTGTAAGGTAGTCGATGTTGTTTCCTGTCATAACTTCGAACTCTGTTCTTACTGTTCCGCCTCCTGTCGTAGGAGCACTCGCCATACCATGTGTAAATGTTTGTGTTAATTTTCTAAAGTTTGGTATTGGATCTTCGCTGTATTCTACGCCTTTTACTTCAGTAGGGTCCATAAAAGCCTCAAGCTGAACAAAAAGTACGTTTGGTTTTTTGTCGTTTAGCTTTCTGTTGTCTTTTGCTTCTGCTTTTTCTACCTTTTCTGTAATTTCTTTTATTTTGGCTTGTGAATAATCACTAGGTTTTGTTCTTATGTATTTTAAGCACGATTCTACAGTAGAATAAGTCAGACCGTTGCATTTATAAGATGCAGGTATATCCCATCTTTTAAACTGCATTATATTTTTTGCTTGCTGAGATTTTACTGTTGAGAAAAATCCTATAGATACTATAAATATAAGTACAAAGTTTATTAATTTAAATCTTTTTGTATCACAATCTAATTTATATAAAAATACTGCAAATGCTATTAAAAATACTAAACATACTACCGCTATTATTATCATCGTTTTACTTATATATTTATCGGCTATCTCCATAGCTTCTCCGATAGAGTATAAATCAGAGAAAGTAAGCGGGATACCCCTAATTTTCATTAAAAAGAAGGTCGTAATTGCTACTCCTAATATTACCACAAAAGAAATAAAATATACCATATATTTTCTTTTTACTAAGAAGAATATCGACGTCAACATCAGTATTAAAAGATAGTTTGCCAAAACGACTCCTGGCTTTTCTTTTATCAATGTAATTACATCTGCTAAATTTCCTCTAAGTAAGAATTCCGTTGCAAATACTAGTACTAATCCTCCGATTAACCATAATAAAATTTGATGTATTGTCCTTTTGTCTAACTTAAATATTCCATTTAATTTCTTCACAACATTCCCCCCTAAATTGAAATTGTCTTATTTTTATACTCAATACATTAAAATAGTTCATGTTACTTAATTTATTATAGACTAATAAAATTCAAATTTCAATTAAGTATGATGCACAAAACCTTACAATTTGCTTACAATTAAAAAAAATACTGCCTAATGTAACTTTTTTGCTACGTTAAGCAGTATTTATAATTAAAATAATTATATTCGTGTTTTACAGAAGAAACCCAAATTTTCTATTTAGCTTGCACTTTCTTCTTGAACTTGTTCTACTTCATTTTGTTCTGAAGAATTTTCTTCTTTTGAAGAGTTATCTTCTTTTGTTGTGTCGTCTTTATTAGTATCTTGACTTGGCTTATTGTCGTCTTTATTTTGACTATTATCTTGACTTGGTTTGTTGTCTTCTGGTTTATTAGTGTCTTGACTTGGTTTATTATTGTCAGAATTATTTTCTCCACCTTGGATTAATACTCCGTTTGAGTCAAATTCATATACAACCCCGTCGATTGTTTGTTTTCCAGTAACCATAACACCGTCGTCACCTAGATAATATTTTTTGTTTCCAATTTGAGCCCATCCAGTACATAACTTACCAGTTTTCTTACCGAAGAAATATCTATGTTGGCCGATTGTTTGCCATCCTGTACGTCTGACTCCATCTTCACCTAGATAATATTTTTCTCCATTTACTATAACCCAACCAGTTTGTTTTGCACCATCTGAACCAAAGTAATAAGTCTTGCCACCTATCTTGCTCCATCCAGTAAATAATTTACCTGAAGTTTTGCTGAAGTAGTAAGTGTTTGAACCGATTTGGCTCCAGCCTTTATATAATTTTCCGGTAGTTGCTCCGAAATAATACTTGTCGCCGTCTATTGTTTGCCATCCAGTTACTTTTACTCCATTTTTACCGAAGTAGTATCTACTTCCGTTGATATTTGCCCATCCAGTATATAATTTTCCGGTAGTTGCTCCGAAGTAATACTTGTTGCCGTCTATTGTTTGCCATCCTTTAGCTAAAGTTCCGTCTGGATTTTTATAATATGTTTTCTTGTCTTCTGTGTACCAAGAAGCCTTTATTGAACCCATATTATAGTATTTCATTATATAGTTATCTGATTCAGTTGTGCTTTTAATCAATACGACTGTTCCTATTGGAACTTGGTCAAATAACCACTCAACTTCGCTATTATGCATTCTTATACATCCACCACTTATATTTTTTCCGATTGATGATTCGTTATTATTCCCATGAATAGCGTAAGTAGTTCCATAAGTTCCATTTATATTTAGACCCATCCATCTCTTTCCTAAAGGGTTATTTGGTGCCCCTCCTGGAATATTACCTTTATAATATGGTCTGTTTTTTATTTTATTTACTATTGTTGTCTTGCATTGTGGTGTTGGTGTGCTAAGTTTTCCTGTAGAACATCTAAATGATCTCACTAGAGTATAATTAACATAATAGTTTAATGTATTTTTCTTTGAATTTACAACTATAAGGTGTTTTGATTCGGCACTACTGATTGGTGCTGTACCTACTAGTATAATTACTGCTGTGAAAAGTACAATAAAAATTTTCTTAAATGCCTTTTTCATACTCTTACCCCCTCTCTACATTAATATATTAGCACTTTTTACCATTATTTACCTTATTTTTTCCTCCAAAAATAAGTTAAGATATTGTTACCATTTTTTGTTATATTATGTGGTAAGAGATTAATGAAACTATAATTCCTGATAAACAGTTACCTATAAATACTCCACAAAACGCCTCTACTACCCTCATTCTAAGTATAGATGCAATTGCCGCAGCAGTCCAAGTTCCCGTTGTCGGAAGTGGTATACCTACAAATAATATTATTCCAACCAAAGATGCTGCCTTCATCTTCTTCATACTATTTTCTATTTTGTGATCTATTTTATTTAACAACTTTATGAAAATCTTTTTGTCCCTCATAAATTGCACAATATGCCTATAAGTTAATACTAGTGGCACTGAAACTAAAGTCGACCCAATGACACTTGCTATATAAACTCCGATTGGATTTAAATCTAGAGCTATTCCAATTGGTATCGCTCCTCTGAGCTCCGTTACTGGTATCATCGATAAAATTAAAATTCTTAAATACTCCACGTTTCCTCCTAAAAATTCTCTTCTTAACGCAAATTTGACTAAAAACTCGGTCATACATTATATATACCATATTTTTAGTCAAATTTTTGTTAATTATATTATAAAGCTTTCTTAAATTTTCTTAATATATTGATTTTACAAGATATTTTTTTATATTATAAGCTAATTTTTTTATATTTTATAGAAATAATTTTCTATTTTACAGTTTGAAGTTTTTGATTTTTATATCCATTTGGATTTTTACTTTGCCAATTCCAAGAATCCTTACACATCTTATTCACGTCGTATTTTGCAACCCAGCCTAACTCCTCTTTTGCTTTAGTAGGGTCAGCATAACACATAGCTATATCTCCAGGTCTTCTTTCTACTATTTTGTATGGAATCTCTACTTTACTAGCTTTTTCAAATGCCTTAACTAAGTCTAAAACGCTGTATCCTGTTCCTGTACCAAGATTGTATGTAACTAAACCTGGTTTTTGGTTTAACTTTTCAAGTGCCTTAACATGACCATTTGCTAAATCGACAACATGGATATAATCTCTTACACCAGTTCCATCGTGTGTGTCATAATCATCTCCAAACACGCTAAGTTGTTTTAGCTGACCAACTGCCACCTTAGTTATATAAGGCATTAAGTTGTTTGGAATTCCGTTTGGTTCCTCTCCTATAAGTCCGCTTTCATGAGCGCCAATAGGATTAAAATATCTAAGTATTGCAACGTTAAAATCTTTATTAGCCTTGCAAATATCTCTAAGCATATCTTCTATCATTAATTTTGTTGTTCCATAAGGATTTGTTGTTGAAAGTGGGAAATCTTCTTTTATTGGACAAGTTTTTGGACTGCCATAAACAGTTGCAGATGAGCTAAATACAAATTTATCTACCCCGAACTCCCTCATTAATTTTAATACTGTTAAAGTATTTGTAAGATTGTTATCGTAATAATCAAGCGGCTTTTCAACAGACTCACCCACTGCCTTAAGTGCTGCAAAATGTATTACTGCATCGATTTTGTTCTCCTCAAATACTACTCTAAGCTTTTCGCTATCTCTCGTATCAATTTCATAGAATTTTACGCTTTTACCCGTAATCTCCTCAATTCTGTCTAATACAATAGAGCTACTATTGCATAAATTATCGACAATAACTACTTCATACCCAGCATTGATTAATTCTACAGCAGTGTGGCTCCCGATATACCCAGCACCGCCAGTAACTAAAATATTCATTTGTTTCCTCCCTAATAAACCTCTTCAGGTCAATTTTATATTACTCCTTTGCATTAAAATACCACATTTGTAAACTTAATGCAAGAAATTAGAATACTAAAATCTAAATTAGGTGGAATTTTGGGCATAAAAAAACTGCAATCATTACAATTGCAGTTTTATATTCGATGTTAATTAAGCAAATCTATAAGCGGAGTTCTGTATTTGATAATCATCTTTCTAGGCTTATTGTCACCAATAAGCTCAAGCGGCCTACCTACCGGAGGATGCGAGCAACATCCCTTATACCCTATCTTGGCCTTGCTCCAGGTGGGGTTTACACGGCTCGACTAGTCACCTAGTCGACGGTGAGCTCTTACCTCGCCTTTTCATCCTTACCACAAAAGTGGCGGTTATTTTCTGTTGCACTTTCCTTAGGATCACTCCCACTAGGCGTTA
>CAMEPL010000047.1 GCA_945931665.1 uncultured Clostridium sp.
CACATTGGTTTGGTTTTCCGTCTGTAAAATCTTCTGTACTTTATGATTTTGAAAAAGATGGCTTCAGAGCGAATACTTATGAAATCGTGAGCCAATATGGAACACATGTTGATGCACCTGTTCATTTTGTTAAAGGCGAAAGAAGTTTGGATACTTTTAAACCAGATGACATGGTAATGCCATTATGTGTGATTGATTTATCTAAAGAAGTAGCACAAAATCCTGATTTTACTATTACAGTAGATGATATACTAGCTTGGGAAGAGAAAAATGGCAAAATTCCAGAAGGAGCATTTGTGGCTTTTAGAAGTGATTGGCACAAAAAAGGTACTCAAGAGGCTATGGAAAATAAAGATGAAAATGGAGCAAACCACTATCCTGGTTGGGGTGTTCCTGCTTTAGAATTTTTAGTAAACGAAAGAAATATAGGGGCAATAGGTCATGAGGCTGCAGATACTGATCCTGCTATAATTTCAGCAGAAAAGGGTATGGTTGCAGAATACTACATATTATCAACAGGAAGATTTCAAATTGAATTATTGAGAAATCTTGATGAGTGTCCAGAGACAGGAGCAATTATATTCTGTACTTTTCCAAAAGTTAAAGATGCGACAGGTTTTACTGCTAGATGTTTTGCACTTTGCCCAAGATAATATTAAAAATATGTTGATATAAGAATATATAAAAAGGACAGCGTAAAACTGTCCTTTTTTGATGTATTATAAATTGTATTTTATTTTAAATATTATGATGCTTTTGCTTCTGTGTTTTCAACTACTGGTGGGAACATTTTAAAGAATATAGCCCTTATTAATGGAGAAACTATTAATAAGTTTAGTGGCATTGCAACTATGATGTTTCTCACAATACCTAATCCATAAGCTGCAAAGAAGTGTGGCCCAAATCCAAGGTTTGTAACGACTCCAAATGCAGACATCCAAAGAACCATTCCACAACATGTAAAGAATGACATAACTATTCCTATTTTAGCCATACTGTCGCCTTCTTTTATAAATTTAGGTGCAATACGTCCAACTATTTTACCAACTATGAATATATCTCCTATTAATGCAAATACAAATGCAACTGGGAATCCTAATATAGCATGTAAAAATACATTTGCTGAAAATCCTTCAATAAGTGCTACGTTATAACAAGTCATTATATAAACCATAGTTGCACATATCATTAAAATAAATATAAAGTGCTCTTTTTTATTTTTAAACATAAAACTATCTCCTTCTTAATACTTAAATGTTGTCAACTAAGTTGACATTAAATAGGATAACAGTTAAAAAACATATTGTCAACTAAGTTGACAAAAATGCTTTATAAATTTAAAAAAATAGTTATAATATTAAATGATGAAATAAATAATAATCGCATAAAAGGAGTAGAGTTATGCAAGCCTATTTAGATGATAATAATTTAGTAGACTTAATAAGCGATAAACATGCTAAATTAAGAAAAAAAGTAATAGATACATGGGAACAAAATAGCAAAGAAAAAATAACTGATACGGAATCATATATGATTGCTATCATCTATAAAGAAAATACAACAGTAGCCCAAATAGCTAAAAAGATAGGAATATCGCGTCAAGGTGCTCACAAATGTGCCAAGGTGCTGATAGAGAGAGGCTATATCGAAATAGAGGAACATCAAGAGAATTCAAGAGAAAAATTTCTTTGTCTTACTGATAAAGGAAGATATTTTATGGAGGAGACTTTACATATAAAGAGAGATTTAGAAAATCAAATCATAAAATCTATTGGCAAAGAAAAGTTTGATATGATGAAAGAAATTTTCAGTTCCTCTTGGTTTGAATAAAATAAATAGAATACCATTTTCAACATAGTTGAGAGTGGTATTTTTATGCTTAAAATACAGAAATAAACCCAACTAATATATAATATAAATATAAAAATAAGTAATATAAATCAGTAGGGGGGGTATATGAATTATATTTTGCAAAATTCTATGGTGTTAGCAATGCATTTGCTATTCATACAGCAACTTTGGTAAATGCACAGATACTTGGAATAGATGATGTTACGGGGTCCGTGGAAGTCGGAAAAGAAGCTGACCTTATCGTTGTGATAGAGAATCCATTGGAAGATTTAAAATCACTTAGAAATGTTTCTGTGGTTATGGCCCGCGGTCAGCTTATTGAAAATCCTACTTTTGAAAAAAATACACAAGTTGATAAATGGTTGGATTCTTGGCTAGATGAAAAAACAATGATGAATATAACAATAGAAAATAATCTTTCTGAGACAGCATTTACTGTAAAAGAAGGCGATAAATATAAATTACGTTGGTTTACACCAGGGGGAGAAATCGACTTATGCGGACATGCCACTTTAGCTTGTGCTTATATAGTAATGAATTATATAGAAACTGATTTAAAAACAGTTACATTCGATACAATGAGTGGGGATTTAATTGTAAACAGAAAAGATGATTTATATGAAATGGACTTTCCTGCTTATGATTTGAAACAAGTTAAAGTAACACAAGATATGACAGATGCTTTAGGAGCAAAACCAGTAGCAGCATATATGGGCAGAGACTTACTTTGTATATTTGATGATGAAAAAATAGTTAGAGACATGGCACCAGATATGGACAAAATAAAACAAATAGATGGTTTATTATTGCATGTAACTGCTCCAGGGAAGGATGAAGATTGTGTGTCTCGTAGTTTCGCACCAAAATTAAACGTGTTAGAAGACCCAGTTTGTGGATCAGGACACTGCCATATAGCACCATATTGGATGAATAAATTAAATAAAGACTCAATAGTAGCATATCAAGCATCAAGACGTGGCGGAACACTTTATTGCACAAAAGATGGAGATAGAATAAAACTAAGCGGAAAAGCAGCTTTATATTCAGAAGCGGATATTAACATATTATAATAAATTAAAAAGGGATGTGTGTGAATAAATAAAAATTTGTTCCACAGCATCCCTAATTTTATTTAATATGTTATAAACTATTTTATTTAAATTATCACTTTGTTTTTATATAAAAATATTAGACTTTATAAATGTATATAAATAATATATTTTATTTTACAAAATTATATTTTTTTTACAATGAAATTGTGTATAATAGATGAGAAAAAATATAGAGGAGGTTTATTATGAAAAACTTATTAAAAAAAATATCTATGATTAGTTGTAGTCTTATATTATCTATAACAATGGTTGCAACAACATCATCTGCATCTTTTGCAATTCCAAGTAGTGCAGCATGGAGTCCATGGGTTGTAAAATCTAAAGCTGCTGCTGGAACATCTTATGGAGACTGGAAAACAGGTGTAAGCGGAAGAGGAGGAAAAGGAGTTACACTATCATTATCACAAGCGCGTAGTGTAAGTAATACTTTAACAGGAACTATAAAAGCAAATAAGTCAAACGTTGATGCATCACTAGGGTATACAACATCAAAATCTTTTACAAGGACTGCTTCATACTCAATAAGTGCACCAAATAAGAAAAAAACATACACTATAAAGTATAGAAATGTTTATAAAAGAACTAAGTTAAATCAAGAAAGATGTTTTATGATTAATGGAAAGATTGTAGACACTGAAAAGGTTGTAGGATATGGTAATAAATTTAGCCACTTTGATTATACATGGACTGCAAAATAATTTAGGATTTATATATGAAAAAGAACTATAAAGTATTGTTAATAATAATTTCGGTTTTATCATTATTCGGATTAATAACTGGATATAAATATTTATATTATAATACAGATACGAACAATAATAATGTTTATATTTATGGAGATTGGGATAATGATATTTCTATTTTAAAAAATGAAGATATTATTATTCAAGTTCCTATATATGATTTTAATCAAGAAATTGATGATAACACATCTATAAGTATACAGAATTTTGATGATGGAGAAATATATAATATAGAGTTAAATAACAAACAAGAATTTGATGAATTTACAAGTTATACATTGCAATTTAATATGTTATTTAATCGTACGGGATACTTTGAATTAGATAATATAGAGGCAGTTATAAATACTTCATCTAATACTTATTCCACTAATTTAGGGAATTACTCTGTGATGGTATATGATGAAAATTCAATAAGTAATGATATAGAAATTGTAGGTGGAAGTGCTTTAGTCGAAACTATAAGTGATGAAAATACTTATTTACTAAGCTATACATTAAAAAATAACTCTAATAATAATATATTGATAGAAAAAATCAATTTAAATTCTTCAGATAAACTTTCTATTGATTTTGATAGTGTAATATTATCTCCAAACGAGGAAAAAGATATAGATTTTACTTTATCACTTGATAAGTCAGTATCAAATGCAATAATAAAACCATCGATTATAGGTAAATCAAACGATAAAACAATAAATACTTTAGGGACTAGTATTCTTGTAGTAGACCCTGTTTCAATAGAGAAATTATATGAATTAATAAATACTAATTAATTATAAAAAATAATCGATTATATAAATTAAAAAAAAGAAATGTCAAAATAGATGACATTTCTTTTTTTATTCAAAGTTAAATTTTAAGAGTTAAATATTTTATACTGATAAATATCCCCAAAAATAATTAATCATTATTTTTAATAAATACAGCATCTTTTTTACACGTTCTAACAAACATCCACAAACAAACAAGTACAGCTGCAATCTCAGATACAGGGAAGGTAATCCAGATTCCAGTAAGACCAATTGTTTTATAAAAAATCATGGAAATTGGAATAATGATTATACATTGTCTTACAAGAGAAATTGCTAAGCTATAAGTTCCCTTTCCAATTGATTCATACATAGCTGAGATAATAAATGAAATTGCAGAAAATAAAAATCCAATACTCATTATTCGAAGTGTTTGAACTCCGAGGTTCATCATATTTTCTGAGGCGTTAAACATAGAAAGTAATTGTCTTGGGATAAACATAAATAACAACAAACCAATCAGCATAAGCACACCAGAAACGATAAGACTTATCTTGAGTGTTTCAAAAATTCTACCCCTATCTTTAGCGCCATAATTGAATCCAATAATAGGTCTAACACCTTGAACTAAACCATTTACAGGCATTGTGATAAATGTTTGAAGTCTATAGTAGATACCATAAATAGAAACGGCAGTATTCGAGAATTTTACCAAAACAGAATTAAGTGCAATTGTAAGGATTGAAGAAATTGAAATCATAAGTGCTGATGGAATTCCAACTGCATAAATTTGTTTTATAATATTCCAGTCGAATTTAAATAATTTTAAATTGATTTTTAATACGCTGTCGTGTCTGATAAAGAAAAACAGTAGGATGAGAAAAGATACAATTTGACCTATTATAGTAGCTATTGCAGCCCCAGTGACACCAAGTTTAGGAATTCCAAACCAACCAAATATAAATATTGGATCTAGAATTATATTTAAAACAGCGCCGATTACTTGGGAGATAGTAGGCAACAACATTTTTCCTGTGGCTTGAAACACTTTTTCGAATGTAATTTGAAAAAATAATGAGAATGAAAGCAATACGACAATATAAGTATAACTACATCCAGCAGAAAAAATTTCATTATTATTTGCGTAAATCCTAAAAAATGGCTTGATAAATAATAATCCCAAAATAATAAATAAAATAGAATGTGCAAGTGCCAAAATCATAGAGTGAGTGACAGTATTATTTGCCTCATCAATATTATCAGCACCCAAATTTCTAGAAATATAAGAATTAATCCCAACACCTACACCTACAGAAACAGCCAACAAAACATATTGAAGTGGAGCAGCAAGCGACACAGCAGTTAGTGCATTTTCCCCAAGTTGGGCTACAAAAATACTGTCGACTATGTTATACATAGACTGCACAAACATTGATACTATTGGAGGACATCCCATAGTAAAAATTAACGAAGCAATGGGTTTTGTACCCATAGGATTTTGATTAGTTTTTTCCATTTAATAACCCCCTTATTAAATAAATATTTATTTTACACACATAAAAGAAATTATATTTTAAAAAAGAAGAATATAATTTTCTATATGCTATAAAAAAAGGCTATATATCAGCTCGTTTTTGTTCAGAAACGAGAAAATATATAGCCTTTTACTAGTATATACTAGTTAGCAATTAAATTATATCATATAATATAATTAGTAATCAATCGAACTATAATAAAAAATACTAATTAGGGGTAAGTTATTTATAATTTGTTGAATAGGTATTAGTTTCATGACATAAAATAATAAGATTTTATATCAATTTATGAAAGTAGTGACTTATTTAATTGATAATTTATGGCAATCTATTGACATAAAAATGTAAAAATGATAACCTACTAACAGAATACAAATAACTTTTAATTTTAGTCCGGTGAGGCTAAAAAAGGAGGATAAGAATGTTAAAATCAAGAAATTTGGTCCAACCAGAAGACTTTTCAATTAAAGAAATAGATGAAATTTTAGATTTGGCTCAACAAATCATGGCTAATCCAAGCAAATATTCTGAAGTTTGCAAAGGAAAATTATTAGCTACATTATTTTACGAACCATCAACTAGAACTAGACTTAGTTTTGAATCAGCGATGAAGAGATTAGGTGGAAATGTTGTGGGATTCTCAGAACCGGGTTCATCATCAGTATCTAAAGGAGAATCATTAGCTGATACAATAAGAACAGTATCTGGATATGTTGATATAATCGCGATGAGACATCCAATCGCAGGCTCAGCATCAGAAGCAATAAAATACGCTGAAGTACCTTTTATCAACGCAGGAGATGGTGGAAATCAACATCCAACTCAAACATTAACAGATTTACTAACAATAAAAACATTAACAGGAAGATTAGATAACCACGTAATAGGATTATGTGGAGATTTAAAATACGGAAGAACTGTACATTCACTTGTAAAAGCAATGAACAGATACAACGACAGTAAATTCGTATTTATAGCTCCAGAGCAATTAAGAATGCCTGGATATGTAAAACAACATTTAAAAAATCATGTTTACTATGAAACTGCAAGCTTAGAGGACGCAATCCCAACTTTAGATCTTTTATATATGACAAGAATACAAAAAGAAAGATTTGCAGATTTAGAAGAATATGAATTATTAAAAGACTGCTATATATTAGATGCAGAAAAAATGAGTAAAGCACCAGAAAATATGTTAGTAATGCATCCATTACCAAGAGTAAACGAAATCGCAACAGAAGTAGATAACGACAAAAGAGCAGTATATTTCCAACAAGCTAAGTTTGGAATGTATGTAAGAATGGCTTTAATAATGAAACTTTTAGGGGTAGATGTAGAGGAGTAAAATAATGTACAAGATAATAGAAAACGCATACGTAGGAGAAGATATGTACCTAATGAAGGTACAAGGAGAATTCAAAGGAAGAATGGGTCAATTTTATATGCTTAGAGCATGGGACATGTATCCAACCCTATCAAGACCTATTAGTATTCACGATATAGACGAAAATAGTATAACTTTTTTATATAAAGTAGTCGGAGAAGGGACAAAAATCTTCAGTAGATTGACACCTGGCGACGAAATAAAATTAGAAGGACCTTATGGTAACGGGTACCAAAAGGTAGAAGGTAAAGTTGCATTAGTAGGAGGAGGAATCGGAGTAGCACCTCTATACTTAGTTGCAAAAAACATACCAAATTGTGACGCATATTTAGGTTTCAGAAACGAACCTATTTTAATAGATAAATACGAAGAAGTTTGTGACAATGTTAAAACTGCTGTAGGAAGCACTTTTGTTACAGACATAATAAATACAGAAGAATACGACTACATATTAACTTGTGGTCCAACACCAATGATGAAGGCATTAATGGACAAAGTTGAAAAAACAAATGCCGAAAAAGGCTCAAACACAAGAGTAATGGTATCTCTTGAAAACAGAATGGCTTGCGGTATTGGTGCATGCCTAGTATGTACTTGTAAAACTCAAGGCGGAAACAAAAAAACTTGTAAAGATGGTCCAGTATTCTGGGGAGAGGATGTGATTTTCTAATGGCTGATTTAAGTGTAAAATTTAAAGATTTAACTTTTAAAAATCCAATAATAATGGCATCTGGTACCTTTGGATTTGGAAAAGAGTATAACGAGATTTATGACATATCACAATTAGGTGGAGTAAGTGGTAAAGGTCTTACATTAAACGCAAAACCAGGAAACAACGGAATAAGAGTTTGGGAAACACCATCAGGAATGATAAACAGTGTAGGACTTGAAAATCCAGGAGTTGAAGGATTTATAGAAAAAGAACTTCCTTTCTTCGAAAAATTAGATTTAATAAGAATCGCAAATGTCGGAGGAGGATGTTTAGAAGACTATGTAAAAGGTGTTGAACTTTTAAACGATAAAGACATAGATATAATTGAATTAAATATTTCTTGCCCAAATGTTAAAGCAGGCGGAATGGCATTCGGAATAAAAAGCGAAGTAGCTAGAGAAGTTGTGAGAGAAGTTAGGGCAGTTTGTAAAAAGCCTCTAGTAATCAAACTTTCACCAAATGCAGAAGACATAGTAGAAATGGCAAAAGTTTGTGAAGAAGAAGGAGCAGACGGTATTTCTTTAGTAAATACATTCAAAGCTCTTGCAATAGATATAAAAAATAGAAAACCTGTATTTGAAAATATATATGCAGGATTATCAGGCCCAGCTATAAAACCAATAGCTCTTAGAATGGTTCACGAAGTTTGCAAAAATGTTAGTATTCCAGTATTCGGAATGGGTGGAATAACAACAGCTGAAGATGCCATAGAATTTATAATGGCGGGGGCAACTTGTGTTCAAGTTGGAACAGCTAACTTTATGAATCCAAAAGTAGGACTTGAGATAATAGACGGAATCAATGACTTCATGGAAAAAGAGGGAATAAAATCTCTAGATGAGATAAGGGGAATAATATAGTTATCGGTTTAAATAAATCTGAGTAAAGTAATCTTAAATAAGTAATTAGATAGAATTTTAAAAATAATAAATTTAGCCTTAAATATAAACTTAAAATAATAAATTAAAAACCTAACCTAAAAAACAAGAGTAAATTAAAATTATCGGAGGAATATAAATATGAGCAAAGTAGATGTAGTAGAAATATTAAAGAAAAGTGATGCATTATTAGAAGGACACTTCTTATTATCTTCAGGAAAACACAGTAACAGATATGTACAATGTGCAAAAGTTTTAAGATATCCAGAATATGCAGCAGAAGTATTAAGCACAGTAGTTGATCAAATAAAAGATTTAGATATAGATTTAGTAGTTGGACCAGCAATGGGTGGAGTAATAGTTTCTTATGAATTAGGAAGACAATTAAACAAAGAAGCAGTATTCACAGAGAGAAAAGATGGAGTAATGCAATTAAGAAGAGGATTCGAAGTTAAACCAGGTGCTAAAATAATAATATCAGAAGACGTTGTAACAACAGGAAAATCAACTTTAGAAACTAAAAAAGCATTAGAAGAATTAGGTGGAGAAGTTATAGGTGTTGCTTGTATAGCTGACAGAACAAGTGCTCCAATAGGAATGCCAATATACAGCGCTATAAAATTAGACATCCAAGTTCACGATGCTGAAAACTGTCCTTTATGTAAAGAAGGAAAAATAGAATTAGTTAAACCAGGTAGTAGAGAATTCAAAGAAATAGGAATGTAATCAAAATTAATTTAAGTCAATATATATGTTAAAGAGGTTGTCATTTTGGCAACCTCTTTAATTTTATAGAAATCTTATTTAAATATAATGAGAATAAAGTAAGAGTATGATTTTTAATAAATATACTCTTTTTTTGTGCCAATTTATATAAATTCTCATAGTTGAGGCGAGAATTGACATAAAAAGACTGTGATGTTAGAATTTTAAATGCAACCCAGTGTATAAATTTTAAATTAAATTTTAATTTAGAAAATACGACATTTATAAACTTATAGATGTCAATTTACATATAATACGGATAATTGCTTAATATATGTAAAAAATATTAATTGTTAAATTAAAATTATTAACAAAAATCTAAGAAAGGTTAAGGCAAAATGAAAATATTAATAAATTTATTAGGTATTGCAGTAGTTATGGGTATTATGTACTTGTTATCATCTAGCAAAAAGAATATACCATATAAAACAGTATTAAAAGCATTTCTAATTCAAGTTCTAATAGCATTTGTATTAGTAAAATTCCCATTAGGAAGACTTGTAATTGAAAAAATATCTGCTGTAGTAACTCAAGTTTTAAGTTATGGTGCTGAAGGTATTGCTTTCGTATTTGGAAGCCTTGGAGATGCATCATCGCCAACCGGATCAATTTTCGGTATACAAACATTAGGAAACATAATCTTTATTTCAGCACTAGTAGGTGGTTTATATTACTTAGGTGTATTAGGATTTATTGTTAGAATTATAGGTACAATTGTTGGGAAACTATTAGGAACAAGTAAGGTTGAAAGTTTCGTAGCAGTTGCAAATATGTTCTTAGGTCAAACAGAAAGTCCAATATTAGTAAGTAAATATTTAAGATCTATGACAGAGAGTGAAATAATGGTTGTTTTAATATCTGGAATGGGTAGTATGTCTGCTACAATAATAGGTGGATATGTTGCATTAGGAATTCCGATGGAATATATATTAATAGCGAGTGCATTAGTTCCATTTGGAAGTATAGCAATATCAAAAATATTATTGCCAGAATTGGAAGAAGCAGAAAATATTGAAGATGTAAGTATAGACCGTAAAGGTGATAATGAGAACCTTATAGGAGCTATAGCAGAAGGTGCAATGAATGGTCTTCAAAGTGCTTTAGCAATAGGTGCATCTTTAATAGCAATAATAGGTTTAGTTGCTTTAGTAAATGGTATACTAAGTGTATTTGGTATAACATTACAACAAATATTCTCATATATATTCTCGCCAATAGGATTCTTAATGGGACTTGATGGAGGAGAAATACTTAGAGCAGGACAATTATTAGGTGAAAAATTAGTATTAAATGAATTCGTTGCATTCCAAACATTAGGACAAGTAATAAATTCATTAGACTATAGAACTGGTTTAGTAATGGCTATTTCACTTTGTGGTTTTGCAAATATATCAAGTATGGGAATTTGTATATCAGGTATATCTGCATTATGCCCAGATAAAAGAAGAGTTCTATCAAAATTAGCATTTAAAGCTATGATAGGAGGATTCGCAGTAAGTGTATTAAGTTCAATGATAGTTGGATTAATAACACTATTCTAAAATTAATTATTTAGGAAGTGGTAATATGAAAAAATACAAAAGAGTCTTTGTTTTAGTAATTGATTCATTAGGAATAGGACAAGATGATACTTCTAAAAACTATGGAGATATAAATGTAGATACATTACTACATATATCAGAATCAGTAGATTCATTCAAAATACCGAATCTACAAAGATTAGGATTAGCAAATTTACATCCTATAAAACATGTTGATAAAATAGAACATCCACTAGGTTATCAAGCAAAATTAAAAGAAGCTAGTATAGGGAAGGATACAATGACAGGCCACTGGGAGATGATGGGTCTTCATATAACAAAACCATTTAAAACTTTTACAGATACCGGATTCCCACAAGAATTACTAGATGAATTATCAGAAAAAACTGGTCACAAAATAGTAGGAAACAAAAGTGCAAGTGGAACAGAAATACTAGATGAACTTGGTGAACACCAAATGAAAACTGGCGATATGATAGTTTACACTTCAGCAGACTCTGTTTTACAAATATGTGGTCATGAAGAAACTTTTGGTCTAGACGAACTTTACAGATGTTGTGAAATTGCTAGAGAGTTAACTCTTAGAGATGAATACAAAGTAGGTAGAGTAATCGCAAGACCATATGTTGGAACAGGAAAAGGACACTTCACTCGTACAAGCAACAGACATGACTATGCGTTAAAACCATATGGAAGAACTGTTTTAAACGAGCTAAAAGATAACGGATATGATGTTATATCTGTAGGAAAAATAAGCGATATATACGATGGTGAAGGTATAACTGAATCTAACAAATCTAAATCTTCTGTTCATGGAATGGAGCAAACATTAGAAATAATGGATAAAGATTTTAATGGATTATGTTTTGTAAATTTAGTTGACTTCGATGCTTTATGGGGACACAGAAGAAATCCAGTAGGATATGCTCAGGAGCTTGAAAAATTCGACGTTAATTTAGGAAAAGTTATAGATAAATTAGGACAAGATGATTTATTAATAATAACTGCAGACCATGGTAATGATCCAACATATAAAGGAACTGACCACACTCGTGAATATGTTCCATTCTTAGCTTATTCACCAGCTATGAAAAAAGGTGGAATATTAGAAACTCAAGATACTTTTGCAACAATAGGTGCAACAGTAGCTGACAACTTCGATATAAAAATGCCAGAAAACACAATAGGGAAATCAGTATTACAAGAGCTTGTATAATAAGTAATTCTAATATGAAAATTATCATAACACTAGAATTAAACTAATTATTAAGTATATATTAGTTAATAAATAAATTAAAATATAGATAAAAGCAACATAAGCTAAGAAAGTAGGTACTAAAATGAATACAGCAGAAATATTAAAACACGTGGACCATACACTATTAAAACCAGTAGCAACATGGGAAGATATACAAAAAATATGTGATGAATCAATAGAATACAAGACAGCATCAATATGTATACCAGCTTGCTATATATCTCGTATAAATGAAAAATACGGAGACAAAGTAAATATATGTACAGTTGTAGGATTCCCTCTTGGATACTCAACAACAGAAGCAAAAGTTTTAGAAGCTAAACAAGCTATAGAAAACGGAGCTAACGAAATAGATATGGTAATAAACATATCAGACGTTAAAAACGGAGACTATGACAAAGTTACAGCAGAAATAAAAGCAATAAAAGAAGCTGTAGGAGATAAAATATTAAAAGTTATAATAGAAACTTGTTTCTTAACAGAAGAAGAAAAAATAGCTATGTGTAAGTCAGTTACAGATGCAAAAGCAGATTACATAAAAACATCAACTGGATTTGGAACTGCTGGAGCAACTATAGAAGACATAAAATTATTCAAACAACATATAGGACCAGATGTAAAAATAAAAGCTGCAGGTGGAGTTAAAACTGTAGAAGACCTTGAAATGTTCATAAACGAAGGTTGCGAAAGAATAGGAACAAGTTCTGCAATCAACTTAATAAAAGGAAAAGAAGCTCAAGGATACTAAAATAAAGGGGAAATAGATATGCGTTTTGTAGATGTTATAAATAAAAAAAGATATAACAAAGAATTAACAGATGAAGAAATTCAGTTTTTTGTAGATGGCGTAACAGATGGATCTATACCTGATTATCAAATAAGTTCATTACTAATGGCGATAGTTTTAAACGGAATGAACGAAAGAGAAACTTCATACCTAGCTAAAGCTATGATGCACAGTGGTGATGTAATAGATTTATCTTCAATAGAAGGTATAAAAGCTGACAAACACTCAACTGGTGGAGTTGGCGATAAGACATCTATGGCATTAGGACCACTAGTAGCAGCTTGTGGACTGAAAGTGGCAAAAATGTCTGGACGTGGTCTTGGACATACAGGTGGTACACTTGATAAATTAGAATCTATAGAAGGTTTCAACTGTTTCTTAACAGAAGAAGAGTTCAAAAAACAAGTTTCAGAAGTTGGAATAGCTATAATCGGTCAAACTGGAGACTTAGTTCCAGCAGACAAAAAATTATACGCATTAAGAGACGTTACTGGAACTGTTGAATCAATACCACTAATAGCATCTTCAATAATGTCTAAAAAATTAGCATCTGGTTCAGATACTATATTACTTGATGTTAAATACGGCGAAGGTGCATTCATGCACACTATAGAAGATGCAACAAAATTAGCTGAGGCTATGATATCTATAGGAAATAGCTTAGGTAGAAATACAATGGCTATGATAACAGATATGAACCAACCTCTAGGAAACACTATAGGAAATGCTATAGAAATAAGAGAAGCAATAGACACATTAAAAGGTCATGGACCAGAAGATTTCACAGAGCTTTGTATGCAAGCTGCTGAAATAATGTTAATGCAAGGTCAAGTTGCAAAAGATAAAGACGAAGCTAGAAAAATGTTAGATGAAGCAATATCTTCAGGAAGAGCATTTGAAGTATTTAAAGAAATGGTTAAAGCTCAAGGTGGTAATGTAGATATGATAGAAAATCCAGATTTATTACCACAATCTAAGTTCAAAACTGAGATAAAAAGCAAAGAATCAGGAAATGTTAAATTACTTCACTCTGAAAAGCTAGGTGTATTAGCTATGCAACTTGGAGCAGGTAGAGCTACTAAAGAAGAAGACGTAAACCATGCTGTTGGAATAGAGCTTGCTTGTAAACGTGGAGATAAAGTAAACGAAGGTGAAACAATATGCATCGTTTACCATGATGAAGAATTAAAACCACAATGGATAGAAGAACTTTATCATGCATTTGAATTAACTGATGAGGAAGTTGCACCTCAACCAATAATAGAAAAAGTATTATCATAATTTAAAGTATAAGAATTATATAAAGATATGATTATATTTTAGAATTATAAATAATAAAATAAATAGGATATTAGAATAGACAATCTATTTTAATATCCTATTTTTATGTTATAAAAAGTTAAATTGAATAATGTTCTTTTATAGCATTAAAAATATTATTGTAGAATTTTTGATTGTAATCTTCATCAATATGTAAATCATCAGATGTAAATTTTAATATAAATAGTATACGATATGATACAATTGTTTGCAAAAATAATAAAAATTGGTTAATATAGATAAGGCAGAAAAAATTACAAAGGGAGATTTTTATGGGGATTAAAATAAAAAAGAGGACATTACTAACGCCCAAGAAAATTGGATTAGCTTTAGTAGTAGTAGTTTTTTCGAGTATTATAGCATACAAACAAGTTATAATACCCAAAAAATACAGCAAATATATGGAATTAGGGAAGCAAAATATAGTTGAAGAGAATTATAGACAAGCTATCAAAAACTTTGAAGATGTGCTTATAATAGATAATGATAATATAGACGCCATGCTAGGCCTCTCCAAGAGCTATGTAGGAATAAATGATAGGAAAAAAGTTAAAGAATATGTTATTGAAGCTCAATCTTTAGATATGGGGAATGAAGATCTGGTTTTACAAATTTTAGATATAATACCTGAAAATTATAGGGAAACAAGTATAATCGTTATCGAAAATTATTTAGATGAGGTTGGATATGAAAATGTATCTGAAAGATTTCAACTAACTGTTTTGCAGATGACTAACAAAGATGAATTAAATGAGTATATTAAAAAAGCTGAGGCTATATATAAAAAAGTAAGTACAAAAAATGGTGACAAGGAATTACATGAATATAAGAAAGCGTTGTCGCTATATATAAAAAAATCAAAAGAAATAGAACATGGGTATTTTTATACACAAGAAGAAGTAGATAGAATGACTGAAGTATTAAAAAGTACTGTGATGCAATATGACGAAGCATAGCAGTTATTTTATATTATTTTGATAGGTTTAGCAGTGATTTCACTGTTTTGATCTAATATATAAAACGAGGGAGACATTTATGAGAAACAATCAATCAAAAAAACGAACACCACTAATTATTATGGGAGTTATTTTAACTTTAGTTGTAGTTGCATTTTCAAGTATTACTATTTATGCTAAAGTTATACAACCAAAAAAGTATAGTGAGTATATCCAACAAGGTACTCAATACCTAAATGAAAATATGTATGAGGAGGCAATTTTAGCTTTTGATAAAGCAATTAAAATTGATGAGAAAAGTATAGAAGCAAGAATAGGTGCATCTAAAGGTTATGTAGGCATGAACAATGCAAATGAGGCTGGAACTTACTTACTTCAAGCACAGAAACTAGATTTAAAAAATGAAAATTTAACATTAGAAATGATCTATATTATAAAGGATTTAGATAAGGATATAGCATCTAAATTATTACAAAACTACTTAAATGCAGTAGGGATAGACAATGTTTCAGATAAGTTTAGAGATGAAGTACTAGAATCAACTAATAATGAGGTTTTAGTAGACTATATAAATAAAGCTCAAAATATGTACGATAGTGCAGTTGAAGGAAATCAAAATGGAAATTACAAATCAGGTTCAAAAGAAGAACTATTAAAAGTTATAGAAAAAGCTAAAAAAATTGATGAAGGATATTTCTATACACAAGATGAAATTGATGAAATGACTACAGAACTTCTGGCTGCTATAAGTGAGTTTGAATCTAAAAAGGTAATGGTTATACCATCTAATTTAGGTGATATTTATAGAGCAAAATTAAGAAATGTTGAAGAAACTATGGAAAGAAGACTTTCAAATTCAGATTTATGTAATGCTGAGATGGGAGCAGTAGTTGCAGACGCACAATATGAATATGAAGCTATTTTACAAGATATATATGCAGATTTAATTAAGTATTTACCAAATAAAACACAAGAAATAAATAGTCACAAAGCAAGATATAAACAAGCTGTAGCTCAGCAAGAGTATGAGTATGATAATATGGATCCTATGATGGTAGGAACTTGGATGGTGACAGGAGTTCCTGAATCATTTGCTAATATAGCTAAAGACTATAGTTATGATTTAATAAATAGATATATGTAATAAATAAAGGAAATAAATTCATGAGAAACAATCAATCAAAAAAAACAATGTCAAAAAGTATTTTAACAACAATTATAATAATTACAATTTTGGCATTATCAGGAGTAACAGTATATGCAAAAGTTATTCAGCCAAAGAAGTTTGAAGAGTATATGCAACAAGGGTATGGATATTTAGAAGAAAATAAATATGAAGAGGCAGTTTTAAGTTTTGAAAAAGCAGTAAAAATAGATAAAAAGAATATAAAAGCAAAAGTTATGGCTGCTGAATCTTGTATTAAAATAAATCAAATTCAAAAGGCAGGAACTTATTTATTAGAAGCTCAAGATCTTGATTTGAAAAATGAAGACTTAACTTTATATTTAATAAATATGGTGAAAATAAAAGATAAGAATATAGCCAACCAGATTCTAAAAAAATATTTAGATGCAGTTGGGGTTGATAATGTATCAGATAAATTTAGAACAGAAATTCTAAAGTCAACTGATAATGATGAACTATCTGAAAATATAACTAAAGCATTAAGTTTATACCATGCTGCAGTTGAAGGTAGTGAGGAAGGAAACTATAAAGAAGGTTCAAAAGAGGAATTATTTAAAGTTATAGAAATGGCTAATGGTGTAAATGACAGTTATTTCTATACACAAAAAGAAATAGATGAAATGGCAGCACAACTTTCGGTTGCAATCAAGGGATTTGAATCAAAGAAAATTAGTTTAATGCCAAGTAATTTAGCTGATAGCTATAGAAATAGATTGATATCAATTGAAAATCGTTGCGAATATAGATTAAATCAAGAGACAATGTATCAAGCATTAATGTATGAGATATTTGAAGAGGCACACCAGAGTTACGAGGGTGTTTTGTATGAAATATGTGCTGATTTAAATAAATATTTAGATAATAGTAAAAAGCAAGAAATAAATGCTCATAAAGCTGATTATGAAAGACAGAAAAAGAAATTAGAAGATGATCGTATAGCTTATATTGAGGAACAAATAGAGGAATTTGGATTTGCAGGAAGTGGGTCTCATATAGACCTTGCAGATAATCTTGGACAATTAGCTAAAAATAAAGCTTATGAATTAATAAATAAATATATGTAGTTTAAAAAGAACCTATAAAATAGTATTCAATCTATTTATATAGGTTCTTTTCTGTTTTCAATCAAAGATATATAAATTTTTATTTTATAGTTATAATTAAGTTATTTATAAGATATTATTGATATAAATAATATATAAGTATATAA
>CAMEPL010000048.1 GCA_945931665.1 uncultured Clostridium sp.
TTTTAAGCAACGGAACGTTGGCGCCATGAGCGAAGCGAATTTTTTTACAAAATTTTGTCTTAAAAACTAACAAAGAAATATACATTATGTGTAAAAAAAATTTTATAATTCACTGTAAAAATTTAACATGAAAACTTGTTGACATTTTATTAGGCGAGCCCTATAATCTAGGTATAAATATTGGGCACGCCTAAAAATGGAGGGAGAATTATGGAAAGGATGTCAAAAGCAATAGCAAAACATAGCAAGTTAATTTTGTTATTAGCAATAATATTGGTAGTTCCAGCAGCATTTGGATACTTTAAAACAGATGTAAATTACGACATATTAAGTTATTTACCAGAAGAAACATCTACAATGCAAGCTGAGAAAATTTTAAAAGATGATTTTGGATGCGGATCTGTAGCAATGCTTATTGTCGAAGATATGCCAGATAAAGATGTAGCAAAAATCAAAGAAAAAGTAGCTAAATTAGATGGAGTTAAAAAGGCTCTTTGGGTTGATGATTTTATAGATTTATCTGTACCAAAAGAAATATTACCAAAGGATATGACAGATTTACTTTATAATGGTGATAAATCTACTATGATAATAGTAATGCTTAAAGAAGGTACAGCTACATTAACAACTCAAAATACTGTACAACAAATTAGAAATATAGTTGGAAAACAAGGTTTCTTAAGTGGTATGAGTGGAATTATAAAAGATACTAAAGATTGTGCTGATGGTGAAATGCCATTATATGTAATCATAGCAGCAGTACTTACTTTAATAGTTTTACTACTTACAATGGAATCAACAGTAGTACCATTTGTATTTTTATTAAGTATAGCTTTAGCTATTATATATAATTTTGGTTCTAATATAATTTTGGGGGAAATATCATATATAACTAAAGCATTAGCAGCAGTATTACAATTAGGGGTTACAATGGATTATTCTATTTTCTTACTTCACCGATATGATGAAGAATTAGGAAGAACGCCGGATAAAATAGAGGCCATGTCAAATGCGATACAAAATACATTTGTTTCAATAATTGGTAGTTCAACTACTACTGTAGCTGGATTCTTAGCACTTTGTGCCATGGATTTAACATTAGGTATGGATATGGGTATTGTAATGGCCAAAGGTGTTATAATAGGTGTTTTATGTACAGTAACTGTATTACCATCATTAATATTAATATTTGATGGTCCAATACACAAATATAAACATAGAACAATACTACCAGCATTTGAAAAAACTTCAAAGTTTGTAGTTAAACATTATAAAAAATTAGCAGTTTTATTTATAATAATCTTTATTCCAGCTTTTATAGGAAATAATAAAGCTGAAGTTTATTATAACTTAGATGAATCTTTACCAGATGATTTCCCATCAATAATCGCTACTAATAAAATGAAAGACGATTATAATATGGAAAGTACAGACTTTATATTAATTAGTGACAAATTAGATTCAAATGATGTAAGTTCTATGATTAAAGAGCTTGAAAAAGTAGATGGAGTAAACTCAGTTATAGGACTTGAAAAATATATAGGCCCTGCAATAAGTCAAGATATAATTCCTGATGAAATTCTAAGTGAATTAAAAGCAGGCGGATATGAAGAAATGATGTTAAATTCAAAATATAGAGCAGCATCAGATGAGTGTAATGCACAATTAACTGAAATTGAACATATAGTTCACAAATATGATCCAAATGCTCTTGTAGGTGGTGAAGCACCTCTTACAAAAGACTTAATAAGAATTGCAGATTCAGATTTCAAAAAAGTTAGTGCAGTTTCTATAATAGCAATATTTGTAATAATAACTATAGTATTCAAATCAGTATCTCTACCAGTTATATTAGTTGCAGCAATCGAATGTGCTATATTTGCTAACTTAGGTATACCTTATTATACAGGTAAAGTTGAACCATTTATAGCATCTATAGTTTTAGGAACAATACAATTAGGGGCAACAGTAGACTATGCAATACTTATGACTTCTAGATTTAAAGAAGAATTAGAATATACAGATGATAAGTTTGAGGCAATGAGACTTGCAATAAGACACAGTGCAGGATCAATAATGACAAGTGCTTTATCATTCTTCTCTGCAACTATAGGTGTTGGTGTAATTTCTCAACTAGAACTTATAGGTTCATTATGTAGCTTGATGTCAAGAGGGGCAATAATAAGTATGTTTATGATTATATTCATATTACCAGGATTATTACTTGTATTTGAACCAGTTATTAGAAAAACAAGTAAAGGATTTGAACTTGACAAAAAGTCAAAAGCAGCAACTGACGCTGTAAATTAAAAAAATATTTAATATTACAATATACCGTTAATTAATGGGGGAGGATTAGTCATGTATAATAAAAATATTAAAAAGAAATCAATTGCTTTAGCAACAGTAGCATTAGTTGCAGCAAATAGTACTTGTGCATTTGCAGCACAAAATGATAGTAAAATAACTAAAGATGAAACAGTTTATTCTATATTAGATGAAAACGGAAATGTAACAAAAAATATTGTATCAGATTGGATAAAGAGTGACTCATCTTTAGGAAATGTAAAGGATATAAGTAAATTAACAAATATAAAAAATATAAAAGGAAATGAAAAGCCTAGTATAGATGGGGATAATGTAACTTGGGATGTAAATGGTGACGATTTATACTATCAAGGTGAAAGTAATGAACAATTGCCAGTAGATGTAAATATTAGATATGAATTAAATGGAAAAGTAGTAAATCCTAAAGATGTTAAAGGGGAAAGCGGAGATTTCAAAATAACTATAAAATTAAAAAACAATGTTAAAAAGAATGTACAAATAAACGGTGAAAATAGAATAATATATACTCCATTTTTAACAGCTGGAGAAGTATTATTAGATAGAGACAACTTCAAAGATATAGAAACTAGTGCGGGAACTATGTTAGATGAAGGAAGTAATGCTTCTATAACATTTGTATCACTACCTGGATTAAGTAAATCCTTAAACTTAAGCAGTGAATTAAACAATTACTTAAACTTAAAAGATGAAATAGTTATAACAGGTAATACAACTAATTTCCAAGTGCCTACTATAATGTTTGCACTTACTAGTGATATAACAGGCACATTAGAAGATATAGATGGAGATATGAATTTTAGTGAATTAAAAGATTCACTACAACAATTACAAGATGCTGGTGCAGAGTTAGTAGATGGAGCTAAACAAGTTGCAGAAGGTAGTGAAACTCTTAATACAAATTATAGCAAGTTTGATGATGGAGTAAAATCATTAGATAGTGGAATTACAACATTAAAAGAAGGTTCTGATACACTTGCAAGTAACTTACCAACATTAAATGAAGGTGCAATGAGCTTAACAAGTGGTTTACAACAAATAAACGAAGGACAACAAACTTTAAGTTCAGGTATATCAACTTATACAAATAGTGCAAAACAATTAGATGGAGCTTATGCACAATTGACAGCAGGAATAAGTTCATTAGATCAAGGAATAGGATCATTAAGTCAAGGAGCAGAAACACTTACAAATAGTTTACCAACATTAGATGCAGGCGCAATGAGTTTAACAAGTGGACTTCAACAATTAAATTCATCACAAAGTAAATTTGCAAGTGGTGTACAAAGTTATGTAAGTAATGCAAATAAATTAGATCAATCATACAGTAATATAAATAGTGGTATAGATTCTGCATATAATGGAGCAAGTAGTTTAAGTGGTGGATTAAGCCAATTAGATAGTGGAGTAGATAGTTTAATAAGTTCTACAAGCACAGTAAGTTCATTAGCTGATTCTGTAGCTCAAGTTTCTTCACAATTATCATCATCAAGCAATAGCCAACTTCAAGCACAAATAACTGCTTTGGCACAAAAGGCAGCAGCAAATGGTGATAGTGAACTTGCAGCAGAAATCGCTCAATTAGGAAGTAGTTTACAACAACAATCAGGACAATTGAGCACAGCTGCAGCTAGCTTAAATCAAATAAGTTCTGGATTAAAAACAGTAGCATCTAAACAAGAATCTGGACTTAGTTCAGTTAAAAATGGAATAAGTTCAGTATCAGCAGGTGCATCAAGTTTACAATCTGGATTATCAACACTTAAAAATGGTTCATCACAATTTGGTTCAAGCTTAAATCAATTTGCAGGAGCAGGAAGTACACTTAGTGATTCTTCTTCAAAATTATCAAGTGCAACACAAAGTGCATATGCAGGAAGTCAACAATTATCACAAGGAACAAATAAATTAGTAAGTGGAGCAAGTAGTTTAACAAGTGGTGTTAACCAACTTAAAAATGGTTCATCAACATTAGTAAATGGATCTCAAACATTTGGTACTAATTTAAGTCAATTTGCTCAAGCTGGTAATCAATTAGAATCAGGAAGTAGTACTTTAGCAAGTGCAACACAAAGTGCATATGCAGGAAGTCAACAATTATCACAAGGAACAAGTCAATTGGTAAGTGGAGCAAGTAGCTTAACAAATGGTGTTAATCAACTTAAAAATGGTTCATCAACATTAAGTAGTAGCTCTACACAAATAAAAGATGGTATATCTACATTAGCAAATGGTAGCACTCAACTTTATGACGGTACTGTTCAATTTAAACAAGAAGGTCTTGATCAATTAAGTGGTGAAGGTGATAAATTAATATCAGAAGTAGGAAACATAATGGATGTTAAAGATGAATTAGTAAGTGCATCAGAAGAATATAACAATTACTCAGGAATAAACAGTGATGATATGAATGGAAAAGTAAGATTTGTATTTAAAGTTGAAGAATCCGAAGACAAAAATACTAAATCAGAAAGCACAAAGCCTGATACAACAAAAGACAATACACAAGAAAAGAAAGGTTTTGTAGACTGGATAAAAGGTTTATTTAGTAAATAGAATAAATTTATAAATAATAGATAAGTATTATATGCGATTTAAATTAGAGATGGTTTATAAATCATCTCTAATTTTGTTTTGGGTTAGTTAATTAGAATATTTATTTCTTATGTAAAATAATTTTATTGACTATTTAAGTATCTTAATATTATAGTATATTTATAAAAATAAAGATATAACTATCCAAAAATGATTATAAAAAGATAAAAATACTGGATAGTTATAAGATTAGGAGGAAGAGTTTTGGTACAAAGCAATCTTACTATAATAGTAATTTTCGTTCTATATTTAGTTATGATGCTTACAATAGGACTTATTGCATATAAAAAAACTAGCAATACAGAAGATTACTTTTTAGGTGGAAGAAAATTAGGAAGTTGGGTAGTATCACTTAGTGCACAAGCATCAGATATGAGTGGTTGGATGCTAATGGGGCTACCAGGGGCTGCGTATATTGCAGGGTTAGAAGCAGGATGGATTGCATTAGGATTAACAATAGGGACTTATTTTAACTGGAAATTAGTTGCTAAAAGGATTAGAAATTATACTGAAGTATGTAATGCAATAACAATCCCACAATTTTTAGGTAATAGATATAGAGATGAGCAAAATATACTAAGAATAGTGAGTTCATTATTCATATTAATATTCTTTTTAGTATATACTGCATCAGCATTTGTTTCAGGAGGAAAACTATTCTCAACAGTATTTGGAATAGACTATACTTTAGCTTTATTAATATGTGCTGTAGTAGTTGTATCTTATACATATGCAGGAGGATTCTTTGCAGTATGTTGGACAGATTTAATCCAAGGGATACTTATGTTTATCGCTATAGTAATAGTTCCATGCGCTGCAGTAGTTAGCATGGGAGGTATAGGTGCTACAATAGCTAGAATAGAATCAATCAACATCAATATGCTAGACCCATTTGTAACATTAGATGGAACACATATAACTATGATAACTGTTATATCATCTCTTGCATGGGGACTTGGATATTTTGGACAACCACATATATTAGTTAGATTCATGGGAATAGATAATGCAAAAAGTATTAAAAAATCAAGATTAATAGCTATGGTATGGGTAATATTCTCTTTAACAGCTGCTACTATGGTAGGTTTATTAGGTAGAGTATTTTTAACTCAAGATTTAAGTAACTCATCTGGAGAAACTGTTTATATATTAATGGTTATGAAGATATTCCCACTTATTATAGCAGGTATATTTTTAGCAGCGATACTTGCAGCTGTAATGAGTACGGCAGATTCTCAACTTTTAGTTACAGCTTCAGCAATAACTGAAGATTTCTACAAAGCTAAACTTAGAAAAAATGCTAGCGATAAAGAATTAATGATAGTAAGTCGTCTGACTGTTTTAGTAGTATCAATAATAGCTGTACTTATAGCTTTAAACCCAAATAACACAGTTTTAGGTCTTGTTGAAAATGCATGGGCAGGATTTGGAGCTACATTTGGTCCAATAATGATCTTCTCTTTATTCTGGAAGAGAACTACTAAAAAAGGTGCAATTGCTGGTTTAGTAACTGGTGGTGTAACTGCTATAGTATGGAGGAATTTAGGTAATATATATGGTGGGATATTTAGCTTATATGAGATAGTTCCTGGATTTATATTATCAGCAATAGCAATTTATATAGTAAGTAAATTAGATAAAGAACCTTCAAAAGAAATTCAAGATGAATTTGATAAAGTTCATGAAATGAATCGAAATTGCTAATTTATTGAACTACAATATATATATAGAATCATTTAAAAGCATTGTCATAATTAGATACTTAATTTGACAATGCTTTTTTATGTTTTATATACAAGATATTCATGATGTTTGAGGGGTGATTTTATGAGTTTAGGTTTTGATAAAAATGGAAAATACATTTTTGTAAAGGATAAGTATTTTGAAGAAGTCAAAAAAAGTCAGGGGAAAATTACATCTGTAGAAAAAAACTTCGGAGCTAAACACGATAAAAAAAGAGTTAAGGTTGTAAATGAAAAAAGTGGAATAGTAGATAATCAATACTATGTGAGTTATCTATGGTGTGAAAAAATAGATTAGTAAAAATCAAGCTAGAGTTAAAGTTAATGTAAATTGATATACTTATTAAAAAATGCAAAGTCAAAGAATATATAATCCTCGACTTTGCATTTTTAGATTAAAAACTTAATTCTTATCATTAGAGTTAAGTAAAGATTTATCCTGCAGGTTTATTTTTATTCTGCTAAATGACTATCCTCTAATCTAGATACAAATTTGTGGAATAATCTATTTATTGGACCCTTAAGGAATATATTTATAAGTATAGCGACTATAAGAAATACAGATAGTACCAATAAATCTATTCTTAAGTTAGGAAGATATATCCCACCTATAGCTTCTCTCATAGCTGAAATACCATAAGTAAATGGCAAGAAAGGATACACAAAGTGGAAGAATTTTGGTGTTACCTGAATAGGGAATGTACCACCAGATCCCGCAACTTGAAGAACTAATAAAATTACACTGATAGCTTTTCCTATATTTCCAAATAAAGATACTAGAGAATATACTATAAAGTTAAATACCATACTTACAAATAGACATATAAGTACAAATAAGAATGGATTATCCATCTTTACTTTAAGTAAAAAAATATCACCTACACTTACTATAAGTCCTTGAACAAGTGCTAATGATAAGAATGTAAGTCCTCTACCAAGATAAACTTGATAAGGTCTATAGGTATTAGTAAGGTTGTCCATATCATTATGCGAAATATGAACCTCTGTAGTTAAAAGTGATGTTAATAGCAATATACCAACCCATAGAGCAAGAGTAGTATAAAAAGGTGTCATAGAAGCACCATAATTAGTCATAGGATATAGCGTATGTTCAACTATATCTACAGGTGATTCTATGAAGTTAGCATTAGTCATAACATCATTTTTTAAGAAATTAATAAGTTCCTTTGTATCTTCACCATTATTTATTTTATCTAAAGCATCTATAAAATCATTTAAGATAGTTTTAGCTTTAGGGATTTTTTCATTAGCAAGGTCAATAGTTCCTTGAGCATTTTCTGAAAATCCTGAAAGACTAGACAATAAGCTTTTTACTTTAGGAATTTCGTTTTTGGCATTTTGTAATAACTCGCCGACATCCTCAGAGACAGTTATACCTTGAGAAAACATATTATTTATAGGATTTTTAATAGACGAATCATAGTTATTTAATATTCCTGCTGTGATTGCATTAATATCATTTGCAACTGTAAGTAACTTATTTAAGTTATCTAAAGAAGGTTGTTCATTTGCTTGAACTTGGTCTTTTATCTTATTTAAATAAGCAAGTGAAGTTTCTATTTTTGAATTTACATTATTTAATTTATTTATAGTGTTATTTAAGTCTTGATTATGAGATATCTGATTTAATTTATTTAAAAATGAAACTAAACTACTTGACATATTGTGTAAATTATTTAATTTTAATGACAAATCGTCTATTAATTGTGGTGCATTTTCATAATTTGAATTTATTGCATCTATTAACGCTGTTACACTGTTAGCAGCAGATGCCGACACACTATTTAAAGCTAGTAAATCTCTTTTTAAAATAGGGCTTATCTGAGTTAGACTGCCTTGAGTATTTTGTAAAAAACTATTTACATTAGAAGATAAGTTTGATGCATTTGTAATAGTTTCTTCTATTAAAGGCATATTTTTATTTAAACTATCTATTACATCATTCATTTTTACTATAGACTCAGATGCATAATCAATAGTATTATCGATTGTTGAAAACCTATTTTGAACATCACGTAAGGATGTTTCAATCTTTGTGAGCTTAGGTAATTCTTCTTGTAATTTTATACCTGTCTCATTTAAAAGATTAAATACTATTTCACCTATCGTTTTTATAAATGTCTGATTTATTTGTCCTTGGATAGATGAGGCACCTTTATCAGTTATTTTAGGTGCTATTGCATTTATTTTTTCATTTACTGAATAGATTATTTGGGCCTTTTTAGTATCTTTAGATACGATTGATATCAAATCAGATGAAAAATTTTTAGGGATTTCGATTGTTGCATAATATTTTCCACTTTCTAATCCTTTTTTTGCTGTATCTGAATTTACAAATCTCCATCCTAGAGCATCATTATCTTTCAATTTTTTTATTAATTGATCACCGACATTGATACTTCTATCAGCTAAAACGGCACCTTTATCATTATTTACAACAGCAATAGGTACATTACCAGTATTTCCGTATGGGTCCCAAGATGCGAGTATATTAAACCATGCATAAAGGGAAGGTAGAATGCAAAGTGCTATTATGACTATTAAAAGCGCAAAATTAGTAAAGATATCTTTTATATCGTCGTAAAAAATTTTTAAAACTTTTGACATTTTATCCTCCATAAAATATATTTTTCTTTATTTTGCTCTTTTTTATATTTTCTATTAATAAAATTATTTTTACTTAAAGTAAAAAAGCTATCTGTTATTAAATCAGATAGCTTTAATAGTGAATATTAAATTATTTAAAAACCTAAATCCTCGCCAACAACTATAATTTTTATTTTTGATACAGGTCTACTCATTCTAGTTATAACAACTTGATTACATATGCTTTCTGTAGATTTACAGTTATAACATGAACCTTTTGTAGAACAAGGTGTTTTTAAGCCTTTAAAACGCTGTATATTTATAGGGGCGGCTATATTTCTAGCTCTGCTTATAGCATCGTCAAGTGTTTTACAGATTTTATTTACTCCTACAATCATAACGACGCTCTTTGGTCCATAGCATAAAGCTGCGACACGGTTTCCATTACCATCTATATTTACAAGTATACCATCTTCAGTCATTGCATTAGAACTCATTAAATATGTATCACATAAAAGAGCTTTTCTCATTAACTCAGTTCGTTCTTCTGGAGATTTTGCACTATCTCTATCGATAACTTTGCGATTTTCTTTTACATAATTTAAAAGACCTATTTCATCTATTGAAACAGAACCACCCCATGAAACAACATCATTTTCTGGAATTAATTCAATTGCCTTTTTTAGAGCTTCTTCTTTTGTTTTACAATAATAAGCATCAAAATGTCTTTTTTGCAGATTTTCGACTGTTCTAGTACCTAATAAATCATATCTAATTTCTTTTGGTTTATTTCTTCCCATTTTTAAACCCCTCCAATTTTGTTTTAAAAATATTGAAATTAAGACTTTTTTGTCTATTGCTTGTATGGTATTATTTTAGCATAATTATTAGAAATATGTATAAATATGTTAATATATTTGTATGAGCATGAGAGATAATAAAGTTATAAAAGGTTGTGATTTTAATTGGATTTTAATAAAAATAAGCTTGATATAGATAAATTAAGAAGCATAATTTCTTATTATAAAAAGAATATAAAAGATATTTCACTAGATGAAATTTATAAGATAGAAGCAATAAAGACATTTCAACAAAATTGGGATATAAATGCAACAGATTTTTACGAAATGATCTCAAATTCACTTTCAAAGAGTAAAAATTTATTGGCATCTCGAAATTATTTCCCTAAAAATATGATTTTATACTTTGCACAAAAAGATCCCGAAATGGTAAGGGAGATGTTTGTAAATCTATTTAATGAGACGATAAGTTTATCTAGAAGAATAGATTCTTTTAGGGATTCATGTGATATGCTTTTAAAACAATATGGAAATGAAAATATGAGTAATCATTATCAATATTTAAATGCTATAAGCACATATTTATTCTTTAGATTTCCCGAAAAATACTGTATTTATAAAGAAGGGAAATTTAAAGCTTTTGCAAACAAAATAGGTTATGATAACATCCCTAAAAGAGGAAGTTTTGAAATTTTAGAAGCCTATTATAATATGTGTGATTTGATTTTAGAAGCTGTTAAAAGTGATGAAGAATTAGTACAAATGGCATTTAGTAGGTTTAATGGTTTAAATTTTTCAGATAATGGTCTACATCTAATTGCAGAGGAGATTATATATATTGGCAGTAGGTTTAAGTTGAATCTTGAACCTGAACAAGAAATGAATGATATAGCACATTCGAATTTAGAGTTAATAGAAGAAAATTATAAAGAAGATGAAAAAAATCAAGAAAAAGATATAATAAAAGACTTAGAGGAGACTTATACAAAACAAGATTTTTTAGATGAAGTCTATATAACAGAAAGAGATTATAATTTCTTAGTTAGACTTCTAGATAGAAAGAAAAATATTATACTTACTGGAGCACCGGGAATAGGCAAGACATTCTTATCTAAACGTTTAGCTTATTCTATTTTAGGAGAGAAAGATGATGATAAAGTAAAATTTGTACAGTTTCATCAAAATTACTCATACGAAGATTTTATAATGGGATATAAACCAAGCAAAGAAGGATTTGAACTTAAATACGGTGTATTTTATAACTTCTGTAAAAAAGCAGAGCAAAATCCAGATGATAAGTGTTTCTTCATTATAGATGAAATCAATAGAGGAAATTTGAGTAAAATATTTGGTGAATTAATGATGCTGATTGAAAATAATTATAGAGGCCAAAGTATTCACTTAGCATATGGTGGGGAAGAATTTAGTGTACCTAAAAATATCTATATAATAGGGATAATGAATACGGCAGATAGAAGTATTGCCATGATAGATTATGCGCTTAGACGTAGATTTAGTTTCTTTGATTTGAAACCAGCTTTTGAAAATGAAAGATTTATGGATTATATCAAAAGTTTTAAAAGCGAAAGAATTATAAATTTAGTTGAAAAAATTAAAATATTAAATAAAGAAATAAAAGAAGATTTTTCATTGGGTGAAGGATTCTGTATAGGTCATAGTTACTTTTTTAGTGATGAAATATCTAAAGAATGTAGTTTAGATGAAATAGATATGTATATTGAGGAAATTGTTGAGTTTGACATAATACCTCTTTTAAAAGAGTATTGGTTTGATGATTATGACAAACTTGAAAAATGGGGAAAAATATTGAGAGATATAGTTGAGTAGATGGTGGTAGCATGATAGAAGACAAAAGTATTTTTATAAAAAACATATATTATATGCTGTCATATATATATACTGATTTAATACAAAAAGACTACAAAGATATAGATGTTGAGGAGTTTGACAATATAGGAGATATATTAGCAGTTATTTTGTTTAAAGTTGTTTCGAAACAAGTTAAACGAGGTCTTATAAAAGAATATAGGCCCGAACAAGGCGAATTATCAGTATTGACCGGGAAAATAAATATAGAGAAATCTATAAAATTAAAGGCAAATAATAAAAACAAACTTTATTGTGAGTTTGATAAATTATCTATGGATAATTATCTAAACAGCATAATTAAGACTGCAATGTATGTTTTAGTTTTATCAAAAGATATATCCTCTCAAAATAAAAAGAATCTTAAAAAGTTAGTGCTTTTATTTTCTAATGTAAATACTTTAAAAGCAAATGAAATAAGATGGAACGATATAAAATACAATAGACATAACGCAAATTATACAGGAATAATAAATATATGTTATTTGATTTTAAATGATTTGATTATGACAACAAAAGACGGAGAGTATAGGGTAATTGAATTTTTAAGTGAAAAGAAAATGTATAGTATATATGAAAAATTTGTACTTTCTTATTATCAAAAACACTACCCAAGTTTAAAACCAAGAGCATCTAAGATAAAGTGGAATTTAGATAGTGAACTAGATAAATTTTTGCCAGAGATGAAGAGTGATATAACACTAACGTTCGGTGGAAATATTTTGATTATAGATACAAAATATTACTCAAATTCTATGCAGACAATAGAACCATATAATAGCAAAACAATACACTCAAATAATTTATATCAGATATTCACTTATGTAAAAAATAAGGATATAAATAAAAATGGAAAAGTATCGGGGATGCTTTTGTATGCAAAAACAAATGAAGAGATAATACCAAATGGTGAATATATGATGAGTGGAAATAAGATAATGGTGAAAACTTTAGATTTAAATAAAGAATTTAAGTTTATAGCCCAAAGTTTAAATAAAATAGCATTAGATTTAATAAATTCATAATAGTTATATAATAAGATAAAAAGACATATCAAAAGTAATCAAGAATTAGAACTTAATAATTGTATGGTAAAAAATGGGTTGAAAATATTATAAAAAAGGTATATAAATTATAATAAAAGACTTGGGGGAGGTATTATGAGTTCACTGATTACGATAGATTGGGATTATTTTATGAATTATATGAATTCGTGGAATGGATCGTATATAGAAAATGACAATAATATAAATAAACATTGGTATAAAAAATACTACGAAGAAAAGAAAAGGGGAATAGATATTACAAGGAGTATGAATGTAGGGGATGAGGTGGATGATTTTTGGCCACAATTAAAGAAAAATGTAGACTTTAAAAAAGATACAAAAATTGTGCTCACCGAATCACATTTAGCAGCATATAAAATTGCAATAGATAACAAAGTCGATTCAGTTATCTCATTTGACTCACATTCTGACTTGGGATATCAGGGGCTTGATTCATTTAAGTTCGAAGTAAATTGTGCAGATTGGCTTGGAAAATTACTTTATGAAGGCAAGATAAAAGAAGCCAATATAGTTTATGGGCCTTATACAAATGAATTCAGTGACCAATTTAAAGAAATAAACGAAGCTTATAATATTAATTACTTAAGATTGGAACAAGTTAAATGTAAAGAACCTTGTAAAATAATACATATATGCCGCTCTGGTTGTTGGAGCGCACCATGGTTAGACAACAAATTTAAAGCATTTGTATTTGAATCAGGATTTGAATTTGAAAATATAGATATAAAAGAAAGAAAGTGGAATCCTGAAAGTATAAGTTTAGCAGAACAAATCGACTATATGTTATACGGTTAAAATTTATAGAGATATTATATAAAGTGGGACTGTCAATATGGCAGCCCTTATTTTTGTGTGAAAACAATTAAATTGTAGGAATTTTTTTGAGCAAAATAGTTATGCTACAAAAATGTAATATTAATGAAATATACATCAATATCTCAAAAATTGAAAACTGCTTATAATAATAAATATAAGATACGATGAATTTAGGAGGAATAAATATGAAAAATATCTTAAGTGTTGAAAAAATAGAAAAGTACTATGGAAATAAAGGAAATATAACAAAAGCCATAGATAATATAAGTTTTAAAGTTGGAGAAGGAGAATTTGTTGGGATTATGGGGCCGAGTGGTAGTGGTAAGACAACACTTCTTAACTGTATTTCAACAATAGATAAAGTTACAACAGGAAATATAATTATAAATAATCAAGATATAACAAGATTAAAATCAAAAAAACTAGATAAATTTAGACAAAGTGAACTAGGATTTATATTCCAAGACTTTAACTTACTAGATACGCTAACTGCATATGAAAATATAGCATTGGCACTTACTATAAAAGGTGAAAAAACTTCTGCGATAGATTCAAAAATAAAAGAAGTAGCAAAATATCTAGAAATAGAAAAAGTATTAGACAAATATCCTTATCAAATGTCTGGTGGACAAAAACAAAGGGTCGCATCTGCAAGAGCAATAGTTACAGAACCATCATTAATCCTTGCTGATGAGCCAACAGGAGCTCTTGATTCAAAATCAGCAAGATTATTATTAGAAAGATTAGAAAGCTTAAATACAGAGCTTAGCGCGACTATACTTATGGTAACTCACGATGCGTTTACAGCAAGTTATGCTCATAGAATTTTATTTATAAAAGACGGAAAAATATTTACAGAATTAGTTAGAGGAAATAATTCGAGAAAAGAATTTTTCAATAGAATAATGGAAGTAACTACGATGTTAGGAGGAGATGATAATAATGTATTCTAAGATAGCATTTAAAAATGTAAAGAAAAGTTTTAAAGATTATACAATATATTTCTTTACTTTAATGTTAGCAGTATGCATATTTTATACTTTTAACTCAATAGAATCACAAAAGGCAATGTCAGAACTTACTTCTTCAGGAGAAAGTTATGTGGAGATACTTTCTTCAGGAGAAAGTTATGTGGAGATACTTTCAAAAGTAATATCTTATGTATCTGTGTTTATAGCATTTATTTTAGGAAGTCTTATACTTTATGCAAATAACTTTTTAGTAAAAAAGAGAAACAAAGAACTTGGAATTTATATGACTTTAGGAATGTCAAAAAATAAAATATCTAAAATACTAATATTAGAGACAATAATAGTGGGGATACTTTCACTTATAAGTGGTTTAATATTAGGATTAATATTTTCACAAGGATTGTCAATACTAGTTGTAAAATTATTCGGTTTAAAAATGTCGACTTATTCTTTTGTAATATCAGGAAAAGCAATGATAAAGACAGTTTTATACTTTGGAATAATGTTCTTATTAGTTATGATATTTAACTCTTTTGTAATTTCAAAATATAAGATAATAGATTTGTTAACAGTAGGAAGAAAAACAGAAGAAGTTAAATTCAAAAGCAATATAGTATATTTAATTACATTTATATTATGTGTTATTTCACTAGTTACAGCTTATAAATTAATTTTAGAAGTTGGATTACTAGGAATAAAAGATAAAAAATTCTTAATATCAATATTACTTGGAGTAGTAGGTACATTTTTATTTTTCTTCTCTTTATCAGGATTTATTTTATATATAGTTAAGAAAAATAAAAAAATATACTTTAAAGGCTTAAATATATTTATAGTAAAACAAATAAACAGCAAGGTAAATACAAACTTTATTTCTATGTCAGTTATATGCCTTATGTTATTTATGACAATAGGCATGTTATCTACAGGATTTAGTTTTAAAAATGCAATAGAATCGGGACTAAAAGATTCAACACCATATGATGCAAGTGCAAATCTTTATATAGATGAAGGTGAAAAAGCAAATGATATACAAAAATCACTTGAATATATAGGTGTAAAGTTTAATAAAGAAGATAAAGTAGTTTATTATGATTTATATACAGATAATAAAACAATATCAGAAGCATTAAATAATAAAACAATATCAGAAGCATTAAATTTAAATGCAAATATGAGAAGTCTAATGAATTATATGAAACTTTCTGATTACAATAAAATTAGAGCATTGGATAATCAAAATGCCATAGAATTAAATAAAGATGAAGTATTAATAACATCAAATTATGCTAATACATTAGAAGCTATACAAAATTATGTAAAAAATAATGACAGTATAAAAATAGAAAATAAATCTTATAAAATAAAAGATAAGAAAGTTATAGAAGAAAACTTAAAAACAGATTTCATGAAAGATAATATGATCACAGTAATAGTTAATGATGATGTATGTGATAATATGGATTTAATTTCACGAAATGTAAATGTAAACTTTGTTGGAGAAGGAAAAGAAAAAAGAGAAGCTGATTTCACCAATAAAATATATTCATACAAAACTACTGATACAGATTATGATAAAATAGGATTTATAGTTGGTGCAAGCAGAACTGAAATTTATGAATCTAATAAAGGAATAACAACAATCGTATTATTTATCGGTATTTATATAGGAATAGTATTCTTAATAAGCAGTATGGCAGTGCTTGCACTTCAACAATTAAGTGAAGCTAGTGATAGTATAGATAGATATAAATCATTAAAAAGACTTGGAGCAAGTGAAAAAGATATAAATAAAACAATATTTATACAAACTTTAGTATATTTCAGTCTTCCAGTTGTATTAGCTTTTATACATTCAGTTATTGGAATAAAAGTTGCAAATGATTTTGTATCTGTTTACAACAAACCGGATATAATGGGATCTTCACTTATAACAGCGGGAATATTTATGATAGTATATATTATATACTTCTATATAACTTATAGTGGATATAAAAATATAGTTAAAAATAAAGTCCATATAAAGTAGTTTAACTACTTTATATGGCTTTTTCTGATGATTGGAGGTCAATATGCAAAAAATAATTATTGTAGAAGATGATCAAATAATAAGAGAAGAGCTACAAATATTTTTAAGTAAATATGGATATGAGATAAAAGCACCTACAGAGTTTAACGATATAGTAAACTATATATTAAAACAAAATGCAGACCTGGTTTTATTAGATGTAAACCTACCAGTTTTTGATGGGTATTTTATATGTAGGGAAATTAGGAAAACATCTGAAGTACCTATAATAGTAGTTACAAGCAGAGATAGTGAAGTAGATGAACTTATGAGTATGAATTTGGGAGCAGATGATTTTGTAACAAAACCATATAATACTCAAATATTACTCGCAAGAATTGCTGCTTTATTAAAAAGAAGTGGAATGAATTCAAACTTGAATAACATACTGACTTATAAAGATTTTAAGTTAAATCTATCTAATGCTACTGTGATTTATAATGATAAAAATATAGAGTTAACAAAAAATGAGGTAAAAATCCTTTCTTATTTAATAAATCACAAAGGACAAATTGTCTCTAGAGAATTATTAATGGAGCATCTATGGAATTCAGATTTCTTTGTAGATGACAGTACCTTGACAGTAAACATAACAAGGCTTAGAAAAAAACTAGACGAAATAGGCATAAAAAATGTTATAGAAACTAGAAGAGGACTAGGGTATATAATGCAATGAGAATAACAGATTATTTAAAAGATAAAGGGATTTTTTTAACTCTAAATTTAATGGTATTTATGGTTATATCAATCTTTATGTATGTTGCAGATATAAGTTTTGTGATGATTTTCTTTATTTTCTGTATATGGTTTTTGCCATTACTTACTTATATTTTTATAGAGTACATAAAGTATAAAAAATATTTTAACAATATGGAAAGTATATTAGATAGTTTAGATAAAAAGTATTTATTACCTGAAGTTATAGAAGA
>CAMEPL010000049.1 GCA_945931665.1 uncultured Clostridium sp.
AACTGTTACTCCTTTTTCTAAATCCATAAACCTTATATCCTCCTCAATTTATACTTTATATGATATCACAAGATTCATAAATTGAAATAATACACAGTAAAAATAAATAATTTGTAAGGTTTTGTTTTTTACATAAATTAAAAACCGATACTTCTTAGAGTATTTACCCTAAAAAATATCGGTCTATATATTTATAATTGAGCTCAATTGTGCAAATTTAAATATATAGTTATATTATCCACACAATTTTATATTTTATACATTTTTTATAAAATTTTTTAATTCTTAAATATTTTTATTTATATCTTTCTGTATTCTTATTCTATTGCAAATCAACTTAATATAATTCTTCTGGTTTCATCTTTTCAGTATATTTTTTAGCTAATTCATTTAGATACTTTTTAAACTCTCTTCTGTCCATCTCTGGCTTCATCTCAGTTTCTTCAAGTATTTCAAATGTAAATGATTTCGCTCCATATTTATTCCAATCTTTTTGAAGTTTTATATTTAGACAGCTATTTACTGAAACAGAGAAATTAAATCTATTTTGCATAGATTGTAAGTCTACTTCACCTTTGATTAAACTCTTACCAGTTTCCGTATTAGTTATTTTATAAACACCGCCTGTTGTCTTCTTTTCTTTGTATTCATAAATAGCTTGTTTTCTTTTTTCGTTTTTCATATCTTCATCACCACCTTTATATTTTTGAATATCTACGCTTTTTTCTTTAACATCTTCTATAATTCTCTTATCTATTATTTGTGATGCATCTTCAAGTTTATCTTGCTCACTTTTCTCTTCTAGTGCTTTTTTCTTATTTCTGCTTTTTATAACATTGGCACAGTTTCTGCAAGAAGGACAGCAGTATTTTTCCCTCTCTGTTTTTGCGAAGAAAGGTTTATTACAGTAATTACAACGGTTTAATATTCTATCTTCGTCCGTTATAGCAAATGCATAAATCATATCCATCGCCGATTGTAATGAATCAAAATCCCAATTAATTTGAGGTCTGTCAAACATAGCTACTGTAAATCCTATCTTATGTGGATTGAATTTATCTGGCATTATTTCAACAGCTTCAGTTAAATTAGTATTTTTATAAACTATCATTTGGTTTAAGTTTTCTGATATATTTTTTGCATATTCTAAAATCCAGTCTACACGTTCTGCATAGAATTTTGAAAATACTATATCTAAAACTAAAGGCTTCTTCCCATAAAACTTTGGAGAATCCTCTGCTTTTACAACAGTTAGATGTTTATCAAATTCTCTAGTATATAAATCATCCTCTCCTGCAAATGGAGTAAATAATTTTATATATTCATCAGATTTCATCACGTTGCTGTCTAAGTTTAAAGTGCTGCTTATAATGTTATTTTGAGAAAATAGTACGTTGTCTTCTCCAACTATATCTCTGTTGTATACGCTTGAAGTTATAAGACCTAATAGTCCATAATTTTTTGCAAATAATATTGATTTGTTATAAAGAGCGTCTCTACTGTCTTTTTTTAAGACTGCATCTCCTAAATCTATTAAGTCAAACAGTATGTCGTTCGATTTTTCAAAAGGATCGTAAATTGTATAGCTGCTATTTTCTGATGGAACAATATATATATTTCCTTTTGCATCTTCTCTCAACTCATAGTTATCGTATTTTATCCACTTGCTCTTGAAGTTTTTTAAATAGAATTGATTTTTCATATCTTACTCCTTTCCTTTTCTGTTTTATTTTTTATTATTTGTTTATCTTTATAGCTTATTATTGTTAATATATTATTATATTAAATATATTAACATATAGTTCTATTTATTACAATCTTTTTTGTTTTTTCTATATTTAGTTCTTGGAATTGATCATATTTTTCCACACAAAAAAAATTAGCTAAACAAATTTATCTAGCTAATTTCCTTTTATTCTATTCAACTTAATTTTTATCATAATTATTCATATCTTGTTCTACTTCTCTTTTAATATCCTCAAGGTCTTTTATCTTTTGCTCGCTCATTTTTAATCCATAATTATTGGCCAATTCTAATATAATTTCACATTCATCATCTTCACATTCTAGCCATGCATAGCTAAGAGTTCCTTTTAACTCTTGTCCATTTGATAGTACTTTTGTGTCTTTGTCGTCTTTGACTAATTGTTTTTGTGTTTTCAATACGTCTATATATCTCAATGCTAATTCTTTTAGCTCAGCGTTTTTAAAATCTAATTTTTTATATTTTTCGATTTTATCTAATTTCTGTTGTATAAATAGTATTTGTTGATCTTTTATTACTTTGTCTTTTTCTTCTTGATTTAAGTTGTCAAAATCAACATCACTGTAGTCTTTATGTAGTTCTGAGTCATTTATTGAAGCATACACATCATTTAAAAAATCTTTATCACTATAAGTTTTTTCACTTCTAACTTTACTTTTGACATCGCTGTTTTCTGTAGTTTTCTTAGTTGTTTTAATTTGACTGCTACAACCGATTAATGTAATTCCAAGCACAAAGACAAGCAATAAACTAATTACTTTTTTCATTGAAATCCCCTCTTTTCTTTTGTTTTAAAATGTTTACAACCTCTTTGCTTAAATTCTCTGAAGTATATAAATATCCTTCCTTTTTTAAATTACAATTAAATACTCTTTTTCACACAAAACAGTAAACTTCTTTATAATAATAGATTTTAATACAAAAAAATTAGCTAAACAAAACTTATTTAGCTAATTCCTTTCCTTTTATAACATATCCTGTTTTTTTGATATTTTTAATATATTTAAAAGTTTCTTCTTCACCTTTTTCATCCAACATTACAAGTAAAAATTCTAACTCGTTTAATGTCTCTAGGTGAATCTGCATTCTACCTTTTGCTCTTAAAAAATAATCTAGTGGACATCTATCTGTATATTTATCTCCCATATATATCTTGCTCGCCGCTACTCTATCACAAAACATTTCTATCAAATAATTCATCGGCATTTTTACTGGTTCTATAGTCCTAGTTTTTGTGTTGTAATCTGTCCAGTATTCAAAGTGATGCTTGTTTCGTCCTTTGTGGTGCATCCATGCAGACGAATACCCCTTTTCTTCTCTTTCCGCCTCGTTCGGACTTCTAGTCCCCTGATAATATTTAGCCCCTACTATAAATTCACGAAGACCATATTTAGATAAATCATGTAGACAACCTTGCCACAAAATCCCCGCCTTAAAACAATGTTGTATCACTTTATGCCTATGTTTAGTAATCGTGTTAAAGTGCCTACATGCGTTTATTATAAAACTGCTCAATAAAAAATCACACCTCTCATTTATTTTCATTATAATAGACAATTATTTATAATTTTGTTTCATATTATTATATTATTTTCTTTCATAAATAATTTTACCATTCTTTTTCTATATTTTAAAATAAATTAAGGTTACAGTATTGAAAAATATACAGCTAATTTTTAACTTATCGATATTTTAAACATTAATTTTACAAAAGATATTATTTTTGTATATATTTCTTTGTTAAATTACATTTTTATCACATACGCATTACAATCCCTCTAAATGTTCCTATAAATTTACTATATTAAATTTTTTTAACAAAAAATTAGTTGTATTTTTTTATAATTATTAATATAATATAAAAAAATAAAAAATTCCCTTGAAGGGGAGTAGCTTTCACACTGTGATAGTCAATCGTCATTTCGGATTTTATCCCGGTTGACTAGCGAGTACATAAACTTGTTAGCAAGACCTTCAAAGTAGATATTAATTTTAGTTAATATTCTACTTGGAGGTCTTTTTTATTTGATAAATTTTAATATTAGGAGGAATAAATATGTTTTATCAAAAAAATTCAGTTCAAGTTTTAAATGACCTAGATAGTAATTTGACTGGATTAACACAAGAGGAAGTAAAATCGCGACTAGAAAAATATGGTCGTAATCAATTACAAGAAAAACAAAAAACACCAACTTGGAAGTTGTTTTTAGAAAGCTTTAAAGACCCATTAGTTATAATCTTATTAGTCGCAGCAATGACTCAAGTCTTTTTAGGAGATACTGTTGAATCTCTTATAATATTTGCAGTTTTAGGAATAAATGCAGTTTTAGGTGTTGTTCAAACTAAAAAAGCTGAAAGCTCATTAGATAGTTTGAAAAAATTATCTGTTCCTGAAGCAAAAGTAATCAGAAATGGTGAGAAATTGACTATCTCGTCCCAAGAATTAGTCCCAGGCGATATAGTAATTCTCGAAGCTGGAGATTATGTTCCTGCTGACGGTAGAATTATCGAATCTCAAACATTAAAAGTTATTGAAGGAATGCTAACAGGTGAATCAGAACCAGTTTTAAAAACTCCTGATACTATAGAAGAAGAATGTTCACTAGGTGATCAAAAAAATATGGTATTCAGCGGTTCTATGATAGTCTATGGTAGAGCTACTTATGTAGTTACAGCGTGCGGTATGAATACGCAAGTTGGTAAAATAGCAAACCTACTTGAAACAGCCGAAAATAAACAAACACCACTTCAACAAAAACTAGACGATTTTGGAAAGAAATTAGGAGTTGCAATCGTAATTTTGGCTACATTAATATTTGCACTTGAAGTTTTAAGAGGCGGAGATTTAATGAATTCATTTATGTTTGCAATAGCAATCGCAGTTGCCGCAATACCAGAAGCTCTAACTTCTATCGTTACAATAGTTTTGGCATCTGGAACAAATATAATGGCAAAAAAACAATCTATAATTAGAAAGTTGCCTGCTGTTGAAACACTAGGTTCAACAAGTGTTATATGTACTGACAAAACAGGTACCTTAACTCAAAATAAAATGACAGTTGTTGAAACTTATCTTTATGGTCCTGATAGCCATAAATTCGATGGATTTAACTATATCAAAGATTATGACGCTACAAATATCGATAATCACACTGATAAATCATATAGTAACGAAATCGCAGTATCTGGATGTGTATTACAAGAAAGATATTTAAGTTTATCTTCTATACTTTGTAACGACTCTGATGTCAATGAAGAAGGTGTAGAAATCGGCGACCCTACTGAAGTAGCTCTTATAAATTATGCTGAAAAATACGACATAGATTATAAATCTATAAGAGAAGAATATATAAGAACTTCTGAAATACCATTTGACAGCGACAGAAAACTTATGACTACTGTAAATTCAATTGACTCAGAAAGCATAATGTTTACTAAAGGTGCTCCAGATGTAATCTTCAGTAGATGTAAATACGCAGTAAAATACGATGAAGTCTTAGAAATATCAGATGAAATCTTAGATGAATACAAAAAGATAAATGAAAACTTTTCAAACAGAGCGCTACGTGTTTTAGCATTTGCTTATAAAAAAGTTCCAAATGGATTTGAGCCTAGCTTGGATGATGAAAATGACTTAATATTAATCGGTCTTATGGCGATGATAGATCCACCTCGTGAAGAAGTTTTTGAAGCAGTAAAAGAAGCTAAATCTTCTGGTATCAAGACAATTATGATAACTGGTGACCACAAAACTACTGCTGCTGCAATAGCTCGTGAAATCGGAATAATGGAAAAAGACGACCTAGCTCTTACTGGTAAAGAGTTAGATTCTCTTACAGATGATGAACTTGACAATAAACTAGAAAAAATATCAGTTTACGCTAGAGTTTCTCCCGAAAATAAAATAAGAATCGTAAAAGCTTGGCAGAAAAAAGGCAAAGTAACAGCAATGACAGGTGATGGTGTTAATGATGCACCAGCTCTTAAACAGGCCAATATAGGAATCGGTATGGGAAGTGGTACTGAAGTTGCAAAAGATGCCTCAGCAATGGTTTTAGTTGACGACAACTTCTCAACTATTGTAAATGCAATTGAAGTCGGTAGAACAATTTATAATAATATCAAAAAATCGATTACTTATCTTTTCTCTGGAAATTTAGGTGGAATAATAGCAATATTATTCGCTGTATTTGCTGGATGGGCAAATCCATTCACAACTATACAATTATTATTTATAAACTTAGTAACCGATTCTCTACCTGCAATCGCTCTAGGTTTTGAAAAACCAGAAAAAAACACTATGAATAGACCACCTAGAGACCCTAATGAAAGTATTTTATGTAAAGACACTTTAAAAGTAGTTCTTACAAGGGGTTCAATAATAGGTATAGTTACAATACTTGCTCAATATATAGGAATGCAATCCTCAGATGCACTTGGTGCTGCTATGGCATTTGTCACAATTACTCTATCTAGAATAATCCAAACATTTGCAGCTCGTTCTAACAGCGAAACTATTTATAGCTTAGGTCTAACAAGCAACAAATATGCACTAGGAGCAGTAGTTATATGTCTCGGAATGTTGTCACTTACTTTCCTTCCTTTTATGAGGGGAATATTTGCAATACCAATGACATTTGAAATTAGAAACTTAGGTGTTTGCCTAGCTCTAGCAATAACTGCTGTAGGATGTATGGAAAGCAGTAAATTTATTAAAACAAAATAATAATTCGAATAAATATAATCTTTTAAGAATACAGTTTAAGTGAGAAAGTAATTTTATTTTCTCACTTATTTTTTCTTAAAGATAATTGCGATATAGTATATCAAATGAACAGGAGGTAATTGAATTGACCGAACATGAAAAAATTAAACACAGAAAAACTGGAATTGTCATAATTATAGCGTCAATACTTGTCTTAATCATGCGCCTATATATTTTATCAGCAATCTTATTTTTAATAGGCATAGTCGTTATTTCAGCCCCATTTAAAAAGAATACGATTGAGTTGAACGGAACTTCTACTAATGATGATAATTGTAATTGCAAGAATTGCAGTTGTGGTAATAGTTGTGGAAATGGCTGTAATAATAGTTGTAGCGTGAATACTAGTGATATTATAGATGCTATCAATAATACAGATTATAGCGAGAATATTGAGGATGGCCAAGATATTAAAAATGAAGCCAATATTTCTGAAAGTAAAGTCGATATTGAACCAACGCTTGAAACGGAAATTGAGCCAGAGGTCAAACAGAAAATAGACGATGAACCTTCAGTAGACCTAAGTATTAATGATGATATTGATATACAGAGTGAGACCCAAGATGACAATGATGATAAATAGACTTTCTATCTAATATTAGCTAATGATTTTAACAAACGTTTTAATATTATACTAATTTAATCAATCAAATCAAAATGGGTCGCACTATATAGTGCGACCATTATTTTATATAAATATATATTTTTTATTCTTATCTATATTTAGGTAATGTATTAGCACCGTGTGGTAATAATGCAACCTTCATATCATCAATTGAATTGCCGTTTAATTCTTTAGCTACTCTCAATGCTTCGTCTAAAGTTTTAACAACGTGTATTTTTGTATTTTTGAATTTTTCTGCTGGTATTTCAGTCACTAATATCATATTGTATCTTTCTGCTGTATCAGCGAAATCATATCCAACAAATCCACCAATTGAGAAATCAGCTCTTAATGCTTTTTCTCTATCTTCCATATTTGTGAATTTAACGATTTGATCTTCACAATCTTGATTTCCAAATCCTTCGCTACATTCTGATAAAATTATCATTGTTCCACCGTCAGCTATCATAATTTTAGAATTTGAAAGTGTTTTAGAAGTTTGGTATAAGTTTATATCTTTTGGGAATCCTCCTGCACTCGCTATAACTAAGTCTGCCCTTTCATCAACATAAACACCATCTATAGAGTCTACTAATTCAGTTGCAGCTTTGTGAGCTTTTATCCAATCTCCTGCAAATGCTGCTATTATTTGTTGGTCTGAATTTGCAACTACATTTAATAAGTATGCTGGTTTAGCCATTGCTGCGGCTTCTTCTAAATCATCGTGGAATGGATTAGATTTTGATAAATTTCCTGAACAAGCATTTTCGTTTGTTCCGTTTCCAAACCCAGGATTTAAAGCGTTACAGTGATTAGTGTTTATAGTTTCTTTTCCTGCTATACCAGGCACTAAACTTTTTCTTCCTCCACCATAACCAGCTAAGAAGTGATATACAACTCCACCAGTTAATATTATTTTGTCTGCTTCGATTGCATATCTATTTAACCATACTGGAGTTTTTCTAGATGTTTCGCCCATATAAACTAAGTTTTCTTTATCTTCGCATTGATGATCTATTATTTTTAAACGTTTAAATAAATCTTCCCCCAACAATTCCTTGTGTTCTTCATCAGTTTGTCTTCTATGAGTACCACAAGCTGATATTACTATTATGTCTTCGTCTGCTATGCCACATTTATTTAGTCTATCAACTAATATTGGTAAATATGTAGGTATAGCTTGCCATTTTCTTGTTATATCAGATATTATTATCGCTACTTTGTCTCCTTTTTGGACAACTGTTGAAATATCCCCTGCTCCAATTGGATTATCTAAAGCGTATTCTATATGTTCTTTTACAGTTCTTTGTGGTAAATCCACTACATTAGATTCCAATTCGCATGCAATTTGTTTTTCTGGTATATTTACTTCAAATTCAATATTACTATATTTCATAGTATGCATAAAATAACCCCTCCTCATATAAATGCCCATAGGCCTTCCCCTTTTTATAATAAGTTAATTTTATCACAAATTACTATTCAATGGAATTTTTTCATTTTATTTTATGTATATTTTTTCCATGATATAATAAACTTAGTATCTATTTCAACTATATTAATTAATCGAGGTGACTTATATGCCATTTGAAATAATAAGACAAGATATTACCGATATGAAAACAGACGCCATTGTAAATCCTACAAATAATAAACTTCAACCAAGTAGTTCTGGTGTTTGCGGCTCTATCTTTAAAAAGGCAGGATTTCAAAAACTACAAAATGCTTGTCAAAAAATAGGCAGCATTAAAATAGGTGACGCAGTAATTACAAAGGGTTATAACTTAGGATGTAAATATATAATTCATACAGTTGGTCCCGTTTGGCGTGATGGAAAAAATAACGAATCTACTCTACTTTATAATACATATATAAATTGTTTGAAATTAGCTAAATATAAAAAGTGCAAATCTATAGCATTTCCCTTGATTTCTTCTGGCAATTTCGGATACCCCAAGGACAAAGCTTTAGAAATTGCAACAAAGGCTATAAAAGACTTTCTTTCTGAAAATGATATGCTCATTTATTTAGTTGTATTCGACAAAAAATCTTTTAAAATAAGTAAAAACCTATTCGATTCAATTACACAGTATATAGATGATAATTACGTTGATGCTCATAAAGACAAACGCTACAAACAAAACATTGATATTTTAGATGACGTAGATTCTTCAACTGTTCTTTATAGTATGACTAAGCCTAAGTCTAAATCTAAAAAATCAAAATTATTTTCTAAAAGATCATCATCTTTAGAAATAAATGAAGAAGCTTCACCTCTTCCTTTTGAATTAGATGACGAAGAAAGTTTGCTTCATGCTCTGTCAAATACTGAAGATACATTTTCAGAAAGTTTACTTAAACTTATAGATGAATCTGGACTAACGGATGCCCAAGTGTACAAAAAAGCCAATATAGATAGAAGGCTATTTTCTAAAATTAGAAAAAACAAAGATTATACCCCTAGCAAATCTACGGTTTTATCTCTGGCAATAGCGCTTGAACTCGATATAAATAAAACAAAAGACTTGCTTAGAAAGGCTGGATTTGCCCTATCTCACAGCAATAAATTCGATATAATTATTGAATACTTTATATCTAACAAGACATATGATATATATACAATCAATGAAGTTCTTTTTGCATTTGACCAAAATACACTTCGAACTTAAAATTTGTCGCATTCTAGGCGACCTTTTTTTTGCAACCTCTTAGTATACTCTAATTATATTAAACAAGGGTATTTAAAAATTAATTATAAATCTAGGAGGTAATAATGATGAAAGAGAATTTAACTGAATTAGTATTTATCTTAGATAAAAGTGGCTCTATGTCCCCTCTTGTCGATGATACAATAGGCGGATTTAATTCACTTCTTAAAAAACAAAAAAATGAAAAAGGTCAATGTGTAGTCACTACTGTACTATTTAATCAAGGCGTTCAAATTTTACATAATAGAGTTCCTATTGAAGATGTAAAAAACATGACCGAAAAAGAGTATCAACCTATGGGTTCCACTTCTCTACTAGATGCAATGGGCTCTACTATTGATAAAATTAAAAATGATCATGTAAATACTCTAAAAGAAAAAAGACCTGATAAAGTTTTATTTGCAATAATCACAGATGGTGCCGAAAATTCTAGTACAGAATATAATATTAAACAAATAAAAAATTCAGTCAGCGCATGTCAAGAATTATTAGGTTGGGAATTTCTTTTTTTAGGTGCAAATATAGATGCTATTGAAACAGCTAGTCAATTTGGAATTCCTAAATCTATGGCAGCAAATTATAATTGTGATTCAGAGGGTACAGAGCTAAATTTTGATGCAATAAATGACGTACTTTGTTGTGTCCGCAGAGATAAACATATAAGTGAGGATTGGAAATCGAAGATTGAAAAAGATTTTAAAAATAGAAGAAAAAATAAATAGTTTTTACTTTTTTATATAAAAATTAAATTTGCTAAAAGTTTTTTAAAAAATTGTCAGCATAAATTTATTTAAAATACACACCATAAATTTGAGATGATTCTTATGGAGGTGTAATACATCATATGGCAAAAGATAGTCAACCAGACAATAAGATGGCAAGAATGAAAAAATGTAATGGTCAAACACCTATTACTAAAGAAAATCAAAACAAAAACAAAAATGCAAAACGCAAATCGATCAAAAACAATGATGTTTAATCTCTAAAATTTGAGGATATTCCCAAGTAAAATTATTATTTATTTTGGAAATATCCTCTTATATTTATTCTCTTATATTATAGAATTTTTTTCCTTACATATAATTTATATTGACTCTGTGTATACAATATATTATTATAATAGCATACAAATTATTTATACAGAAAAGAGCCATAATTAGTGGCGTATTATATTATTTTATAATCGCTTAAGTACTATTTTGGTTCTGTTCACATTTTGATTGCTAAATCAGCCAAATAAGTACAATACTTATTTGGCTTTTTTTATTATATAAATTACTATAATTTGAAAGGAGAATGTCTATGGAAAAATTAAATTTACTGAGAGATAAAGAAAGCAAAGTATTTTTTCACTATTTAATCCCAGCAGTTTGTTCAACATTAGTTACATCAGTTTATCTTTTAGTTGATACCCTTATAATCGGGCAAGGCGTTGGCGCTTTAGGGATTTCCGCATTAAATATATTCATGCCTTTCTTTTTATTATTTAATGGAATTGGTCTATTATTTGGTATAGGCAGTGGAATTTTAATATCAGCAGAAGATGGAATGGGAAATAAGAAAAAAGCAAATCAATATTTTATAACTGGATTTGTATCAATATTAACAGTCGCTATAATTTTATGTTTAATTTGGAATCATTATTTAGAACCTTTATGTGTAATTTTAGGAGCAAATAGCGACACAATCAATTTAGTTTTAGAATATGGTAAATGCATAATGATGTTTGCACCAGTATTTATGATGTCTAACTATTTTGCACCTATAATAAGAAATATGAAAAACCCTAAATTAGTTATGTGTGCTGTATTAACAGGTTCAGTTCTAAATGTAATTTTAGATTATGTTTTTGTTTTCCCAATGAATATGGGTATGTTTGGGGCTGCGGCTGCAACAGTAATAGGTAGTGCAACTACTCTACTTGTTTTATCTACTCATTTTATTAAAAAACAAAACAGAGTAAAAATAAATAAAGAAACTATATCTTTAAACCTTTTAGCACCAATTTTAAAATGCGGTTTTTCAAGCCTTATAATGGAAGTTGCAAATGGATTTGTAATATTTATATTTAATATACAAATTCTAAAATATATAGGAAATAACGGGATTGTAGTCTACGGTATAATCTCTAACTGCGTATTAGTTGGTCTTGCGTTATTTAACGGTGTTGCTCAAGCTGCTCAACCAATTATCGCAACAAACTTTGGTGCTGGGCTAAATGCACGTGTTAAAAAAGTATTAAAATACGCAATGATAACTACAGCGATAATAGGTTTTTCACTATTTGCAGTAGTATTTTTATTCACAGGACAAGTTATACAAGTATTTGTAAAAGCAAATGCTGAAATACTTGCTGTCGGAATACCAGCATTAAGAATTTATTTAAGTGCTTTCTGCATAATGAATATAAATATATTAGTATCTAGCTACTTCCAATCTGTTGGAAAAGAAAAAGTATCTATATATATATCTATAATAAGAGGATTTTTATTAAACATAGTATTAGCATTTGTGCTTCCATCAGTACTTCCTGCAACTATACTTTGGGCAGTAGTTCCTCTTAGCGAATTAATAACTTTAATCTTTATAGCTTTTTATGCTAAAAGAAGTACTGATCTTGAAAATTCAGTATTAAATGAAGAAGTTGTATCTGCATAAAAAAAGGGAATGTCATTTTTGACATTCCTTTTTTCATTTTAATATAGTACTTATAAATTTAATTTTGATTAAATTATTATACTTGGATCTATATCACCATCAACTGGTAATATAATTGTAAACTTAGTTCCTTTGTTTATTTCACTTTCTACATATATCTCGCCATTGTGCATATCGATTATATGTTTAGTTATCGTAAGACCTAACCCACTTCCGCCTTTTACTTCAGTTTGTTCATCTACTATTTGGTTAAACCTATCGAATATTGATTTGTGATATTTTTCTTCTATTCCAATCCCATTATCTTCAACCGTTATTTTTACTTTCTCATCTAAATCTTGAATATCTACTTTTATCTCGCCTCCAGTTGGCGTAAACTTAGAAGCATTACTCAATAAGTTTATAATACAGCGTTCTATTTCATTTTTATCACATCTTATCATTTTTTCTTCTGTATTAGTATCTATAATCAAGTTTAATCCTGTTGATTCTATTGCATCTTTAAGGCTAAGTGCAGTTTCTTCAACTAGGTATACTATATCTTCTTCTTGAATATTTATCTTATACTTTCCATTTTCAATTTTAGTAGTATCGATTATATTGTTAATTAAATTTAGTAACCTCTTGATATTTTTATTCATAACTATCATATATTCGTCTATTTTATCTCTTGGGATTCCATTTGGAGACTTATTTAAGTTAGTTATTAATTGTTCCACTGAACTAATTACATTTAATGGAGTTCTAAGCTCATGCGATAAGTTTATAAAATAATTATTTTTATTTCTCTCTACTTCTATAATTTTATCAAATAATTTTTTATTAGTTTCCATCTCATAGCTAAGTGCTTGTGTTCTCATAGCCACTAAATTATCTAATCGTTTTACTTTCGTACTATTATAAAAAATTAACATTATTATCATAATAATATATAATAATATGAAACATTTACTCTTCCAAATTGGTGGTTTTATTGTAAAATTAACTTTATATTCATTTCCCATAATCCCGTTTTGGCCCCTAGCTTTTATTCTAAAAGTATATTTTCCTGGATCTAATTTGTTAAACAAAATTTCATTGCTGCTTGTCGAAGTCCATTCATCCATAGCACCATCTAATTTGTAGTAAAATTTTAAGTTGTTATTTCTATATTGCGGTATAAAGTAACGTATTTTTAAATCATTTTGATAATATTTAAATTTTAAATCCTCTATATTTTTATATTTGTTTCCACTTATCGTAAAATTCTCAAATGTAATTGTAGGTTCATAGTATGAATACATAGCCTCTTCTTCTTCTGGGTTAAAAATATTCAAACCTTTTATTCCACCGAATATAAATTCACCGTCTTTAGTTTTATACTCAGATTTATCATTAAACTCATTACTTTGTAAACCTTCCGTACTACTTAAATTTCTAAATTCATTCGTCTTCAAATCAAACTTGGAGATACCTTTATTAGTGCTGACCCATGGATTGCCATCATCATCAATTAGTACTCCATATATAGTATTATTGCTAAGTCCATCTTCATCAGTATATTTTACAGATTTTCCACTAGATTTATAAAATTTAATTAGACCATCACTCGTACCTATCCATAATATATCACCCTTGCCTTCGGTTATACATTTGATAGTATTTATCTCCTCTTTTGTTTCATGGTCAAAAATCTTATATACTTTAACTTTATCTTTATTAACATCTACTTTTATTAAAGAACCCGCTGTATAATTACCAAGCCAGTATATTCCATCCTTATCTTCATAAATTTCTTGTATATGAACATCATTGACTTTATATTTAATAGTTTTGTTAAGTATATATACCATCTTATCAGTTGTTAATACTTTTTCGGCGTTTATATCTAAAATATTTATTCCATCTTGTGTACCTATCCATAGATATCCTCTACTATCAACTAACAATGTTTCTATCGTGTCACTTACCAATCCATCATTCATCGTATATTTTTTTATTTGCATAGTTTTTCTGTCTATTTGGTTCAGCCCATAATCTGTTCCTACCCATACAGTATCTCCACTACCTTCTATAACTCGTATTAAGTTGCTAGTAATATTATTATTTCCTTCTCCAGCAGAAATCTTAGTGTATTTATTTTTTTCTCTGTCCATTATATTAAGGCCTTTATCTCTTGTACCTACCCATAATAGTCCATCTTCATCTTCATATACACCTTGTATTACATTTGAACTCAAAGAATTTTGAGTTAATGGATCACTTTTATATTGAATTATTTTATTATTTGGATTAAATATGCTGACACCAGTATATGTTCCTACCCATATTAAACCTGTACTATCTTGCATTAATGAATATACATTGTCATCTAATAAACTGTTCGAATCATAATTATTATGATATGTATAAAATTTATTATCACCTAAGTATTTGCATAATCCTGAATCGGTTCCTATCCATATCGTTCCATTTTCATCCTGTATTATGGATTTTGTTGTATTAGAAGGTATTGTTGTATCGTCATTTGCATTATGGTAATATCTTATAACTTCAGGATTTTCACTATTTTTAACAATTATCTTTATTAAACCATTGTTATTAGTAGATACCCATAGGTTATTTTCATTATCTATGAGGATTGAATTTATCCTATCATCCTTTAATGTTTCTTTATTTTCATGAGAAATATATTGGTTGATTTTCATCGTTTCTCGGTCCATTCTGATTAAGCTTTTGTCTGTACCTATCCATATATTATGAAAATTATCTTCTTTGATATCCATTATATCTTCTTCACTAAATATGTCTCCTTCGTCTAAAGATATTTTAAATTTATCAAGCTCTTTATCGTACATATATACATTATCTTGTGTTATAACTAACACAGTACCTCTTTTAGTTAATAAAATGCTTCTTACTTTATAGAATATATTCCCATTCTCATCTTTTTCAAAATTTGTAATTTCCTCTGTCTCTAAATTAATTTTACTTATCCCCTTATTTGTACCAACCCAAAGATTATTGTCGTTATCTTCTTGAATACTTAAAATATAATTATTAACTATTGTATTTTTTTTATTTTTATCGGCCTTGTACACCTTCATCTCAAAGCCATTATATCTATTTAAGCCTTCATTAGTACCTATCCATACATAACCTTGACTATCTTGATATATAGTTTGAGCATTGGATTGCGATAATCCATTTTCTATAGTTATATGTTTAAAATTTACGTGCTCTTGTGCTTCAGATATATTAGTCAAAGTAATTATAAAAATTAATGATATTAAAACTCCCCAAATCCCATTTTTTATATTCATTGTTTCACCCTCTATAGTAAATATTTGCTAAATAATATTTTATAAAATATTATTTAAAAGTTCAATAATTTAATATTAAAATATATTCTATTTCGATTGTTTTCGATTAATACTAATAAAATACAACAAAAATAGCACTAAATAGATTTTATCTATTCAGTGCTATTTTTAAATATATTATAATTATTTTGCTACTTCTAATTTTTCTTTTGATTCATTTTGTCTGTCTATCTTTTTCATTTTTATATAATAAGTTAACATAAGAGGTACTGCTGCTGATATCCATGCAATTGGGTCAGATAAACATATACCTGTAAATCCGATAACTTTTGGTAGTGTAAATGCTACTGTAGCTCTTGCACCTAACTCAAAGAAACCTGCCATCATAGGTATAAATGATTCTCCCATACCTTGAAGTACATTTCTATATACAAATATAAATCCTAAAGGTATAAAGAATATTGCAGAATAATTTAATACTTGTTGAGCATATGCAAATATTTCTGGTGTTGGATTTTCTATAAATAACATTACAAAGTATTTACCAAGAGTAACTAAAACAACTCCAGCTAATAAACTTGTTATTACAGAAACTATATTCATTATTTTCATTCCGTGTTTTATACGATCAAATCTTCCTGCACCTAAGTTTTGTCCTGCATAAGTTGCAACTGTAACACCAAAAGATGTTGCTGGCTGCATTACTAATTGAAGAACTTTTGATGCAGCAGTATAAGATGCTATTACTACAGAACCAAATGTATTTATTGCACTTTGGATTATGATTATACCTACTGCTGTTACTGAGAATTGCATAGACATTGGTATAGCAACTTTTAAATGAGTAGTATAATATTGTTTTTCAACTTTAAAATCTTCTTTTTTAAGTCTTAATATTTTAAACTTCTTGTAGCTATATATTAAACAAAGCAGCCCAGATA